>DJVR01000042.1 GCA_002441285.1 Candidatus Atribacteria bacterium UBA6251
GTTTGTTTTACCATTACCATATTTTATAATTTTATTTCTTATTATACAATAAATTTTATAAAAAATGTAATCCTTTATTTCTTATCAGTCGGCTTTTCATCTGGATAATTCTTTTCTCCCGATAATTTTTCTTCTCTCTTCATTTTTTCCCACATAGCCAAAGCCTCTTCCGGTGAATTTACCTTAACATCTCCAAAGACATGGGGATGGCGACGTATAAACTTCTTGATTGCTCCTTCAAAAACCTGGTTATAAGTAAAAAGGCCTTTTCCCCGAGCTATCTCCATTTCCATAAAAATAACCATTAATAAATCGCCTAACTCTTCTTTAAGATTATCCTGATGATTAGACTGAACCGCTTGAAAGACTTCTTGCGCCTCTTCCAGAATATTAGAAGCTATGGTTTCCAAAGTTTGCTGTCTATCCCACAAACATCCCTGCGGGCTTCTTAGCTGAACAATAATATCCATCATCTCTGCTAATAATTCTTTTTCTTTTTGGTACATTTTTTCCTTTCTCCTTTGCTTATTTTCCCAATGAAATACTACATATAATTACTGGGTTTAATAAATAAAAATATTAGCGGGATAGATTAAGCACCAATTCCTTTAAAAACTTTAAAACTTCTGCTGGTGCAATTCCAGTGAGATCCAATTGAAGAGTTCCCGCCATTTTTTTCTCTTCTTTAATTAATCTCTTTTGATAAAAGACTGATAGATGGTTAAATTTATGAGCTAAATCTAAAAATTCGGGTAGATATTTGATTAGAACTGTTTTCCCTCGCACTTTTAAGCTAATAATTCTTAATTTTTTTAAAAATATTTTCAGGTAGACCATTTCCAGGAGGTTCCTTACCTCAGGAGGATAGACCCCATATCTATCCCTGATTTCTTCTTTAAACTTTTCTAGTTGTACTATATTCTGTATCTCGGCTAATTTTTTATACCACCACAGTCTCTGCCCTATAGAGGGAATATACTGTTCTGGAATATATGCTTCAAGGGCTAAATCAATTACCGGATTAAATTCCTTAACCTCTCCTTTATATTCTCTCCCTTCTTTTAACCCATTTATTTCTTCTTCCAGTAAATGACAATAAAGGTTAAAACCTACTTCACTGACAAACCCGTGCTGCTCCTTTCCTAATAGATTACCGGCACCACGAATCTCTAAATCTCTCATAGCCAGTTTAAAACCAGAACCTAAATCACTGAACTCCTGAATTGCCTCCAACCTCTTGTGAGCATCACCAGACATAGCTTGATAGGTAGGGTAAAAAAGATAAGCATAAGCTCTACGATCAGCTCTCCCTACCCTGCCTCTCAATTGGTAAAGTTGAGATAAGCCAAATTGGTGAGCATCATCTATTATAATAGTATTTACATTAGGGATATCCAATCCAATTTCGATAATAGTAGTACATAGCAATATATCATACTTCTTTTCTAAAAAATCAAGCATTATGCTCTCTAATTCTTCTTCTTCCATTCGGCCGTGAGCCAGGGCAATTCTGGCCTGGGGAATAATTTGATTTAACTCTCGGGCAATCTTTGGTAAATCTCTAATTCGATTATGCACAAAAAAAACCTGCCCTCCCCGTTGCAATTCCCTTTTAATAGCTTCTCTAATTATTCTTTCCTCCCATTGGCAAATATAGGTAGCGATGGGAAATCTATCTTCTGGAGGAGTATTAATCACGCTTAAATCTCTTACCCCAATTAAAGACATATGGAGAGTTCGCGGAATGGGAGTGGCGCTTAAAGTTAAAGAATCGATATTCTCTTTTATTTTTTTTATTTTCTCTTTATGCAAAACTCCAAAACGCTGTTCTTCATCCACCACCAAAAGACCTAAATCTTTAAATTTCACATCATCTTGAATTAGTCGGTGGGTCCCAATAATGATATCTATCTTTCCCTCTTTCAATTGTTCAATAATCTCCTGTTGCTCGCCTCTATTTCTAAAACGAGAAAGCATATTAATATTAATCGGAAAAGAGCGCATTCTTTCCCTAAAGGTTTCATAATGTTGTTGAACCAGGATAGTAGTGGGGGCCAACATAGCTACCTGTTTCCCATCCATTACTGCTTTAAAAGCAGCACGAATGGCTATTTCTGTTTTACCATACCCTACATCACCACAGATTAGTCTTTCCATAGGACGAGAATTTTCCATATCCTTTTTTACTTCTTGCAAGGCTTGCATCTGATCATAGGTCTCTTCAAAGGGGAAAGACATTTCTAATTCCTGTTGCCAGTAATTATCAGAAGAAAAAGCAAAACCTTTAATACTTTGCCGGGTAAGATATAGTTGGTAGAGCTCCTGAGCAAGTTTTTTTACCGAAGCTTTAACCCTTTTTTTGGTCCTCTCCCAGGATACCCCTCCTAATCGATTGATTTTGGGTTGCTGATCTTTTACTCCAATATACTTATGCACCAGATTAAATTGATCTACCGGGACATATAATTTATCCCCTTCCGCATATTCGATAAAGAGATAGTCCTGTCTTAACCCTCTTGCCAGGAGGTTTACTATCCCTCGATAAATCCCAATACCATGATCGATATGGACTACATAATCACCTGATTTTATATCCAGCCAGGAAGATAGAGTTTCACTTTTATAGCGGAAAGGTTTATAACGATGATTCCTTACTTTACCGAATATTTCTTGTTCGGTAATTACCAGAAAATTTATTTCGGGCAGGTGGAAGCCATAATTTAAATAACCATAAGTAATATAAATCAAATTATTAGAACAAGAATATTCATTTAATCTTCCCTGATGGAACCTTTCCATTCCCCTTTCTTCTAATATCTCAGCCAGTCGATTAGTCCTTCCTTCGCTTCTTAAGAGAAGTAGAATGTGCTGCTTTTCTTCCAGGTATTTTTTTAAATCTTTTACCAAAAGATCTAAATTACCAAAATAAGAACTAATTTCTTCCTTTTGAAAAGAGAATTTTCGCTCTTCTTCTTTTTTTTTATTAATTTCTGCACATATAGAAGAAAAGCAAATATTTTTTTTCTCTTTTATTTTTTGATACAAATTCAACCAGGAGAAAAAATAGGCTGAGGGGGCGAAAGAAGGCCCATCTTTCTTTTCTTCTCCTTCCCCTATGATTTTTTGATATCTTTGGGTAACCTCTTCCCAAAAATTTTTAGCTTTTTCTTCTAATATTTCTGGCTCGTTGAGCATTATCATTAGATTATCGGGAAGATAATCTATTAAAGTACTTATAGCTGCGCTAGTTATATCATCTAAATAAATAGAGTTAATCTCACAGGAAGGCAACAAGGTAAAGTTATTGATTTTAGCAATGGAATTCTGGGTATCCAGATTAAAATAACGAATGGATTCGATTTGATCAGCAAATAACTCTAAACGAAGAGAATTTTTGCTACTTACTGGGAAAAAATCAATGATACCCCCCCGACTGGAAAATTGTCCTTTCCTTTCTACCATTTCTGCTGGCTGGTAGTTTTGAGATAATAAAAATTCAATAAACACTTCCTTTTTTAAATTATCCCCGACCTGAAGTTCTCGACTAGCCTGGCGAAAATCTTCTGGTTTAATCAATTTAGAAAGCAATGCTTTAATTTCAGTTATTACTATAACCCTTTCTTTTGACCATTCCTCTTTCTTTGAGCTGAGTTGATTTAAGATACTAATTCTTTGTTCCCTAATTTGTGGATCTGGAGAAATATCTTCATAAGGTAGAATATCTAAAGAAGGAAAGAGAAAGATATTCTTCCGAGGAAACCGAATTAATAGAGTAGATAAATCTTGATAAATCATTAAAGCATCTTCTGAGGTATCGGTAATAATCAAACAGGAATCTTCTACTTCTTCTATCAAAGCAGAAAGCAAAAAAGAACGGCTACTGTTCTTTAATCCAAAAATTTGTAAATTATTATTTCGTTTTTCTTTCAAAAAGCTTAGAATATTATTATACTGGTAAGATCTTTTCCACAGAGACAATAAGCCAACTAAAGCCATTCTATAATTATTTAATTTCCTTTCCATAAGATTTATCATTCTTGGGTTATTGATAGTAATTCATTTGCCTTAGTTTTTACTGAGCTAAAATCAGGGCTAAATTATAAATCTCCCGATTAATAGGTTTTTGTTGACTCAATACTATATCAATATCAGTAGCTTTAATCTGATTACCTATTAAACCCACCATTTTTCCACTCTCACCCTTGAGGAGTCTTTCTACTGCTGCACCGCCCAAACGGCTACCTAAAATTCTGTCAAAAGCAGATGGAGAACCTCCTCTTTGTAAATAACCTAAAATAGTTACCCGAGTATCAAAACCTATATCCTCTTTCAAATATTTACGTATCTCTTCAGTCTTTCCCACTCCTTCGGCAATGATTACGATGCAGTGTGTTTTGCCTCTCTGATAACCTGCCCTTAGCTTCACTGAAATTTCTGCTAAATCATAAGGGATTTCAGGAATTAAGACTACTTCTACTCCTCCTGCCATACCCCCCATTAAAGCCAGGTACCCCGAGTTTCTACCCATTACTTCTATAACAAAAGCTCTCTGATGAGAAGAAGCAGTATCTTTAATCCTATCAATAGCCTCCAAAATAGTATTCAAAGCGGTATCCACCCCTATAGCCATATCGGTACTGGCTAAATCGTTATCTATGGTAGCAGGAATGCCTATTGCTCGCACCCCCAGGTGATTCAAATCACGAATTCCTCTTAAAGTACCATCCCCACCTATTGCTACCAGACCATCAATAGCCAACTCCTTTAATCTTTCTACCGCTATATTCAAACCTTCTGGTGTTTTGAATTTCTCACTACGTGAGGTTTGAAGAATAGTCCCTCCTCGATGTAAGATACCGCCTACTGAGGGAAGGCTCATTAAACGAAATTTACCCTCTAATAGCCCGGTAAATCCTTTTTCAATTCCCCATACCTCCAAATTATAAAAGATCCCGGTACGAACTACTGCCCTTAGAGCAGCATTCATACCCGGAGAATCTCCTCCACTGGTTAAAACTGCAATTCTTTTCATCATTTTTATCACACCCCCCTCTAGTTAAGTTGATAGAGAAAGAGAAAAATCTTTATTAAAAGATTTGAGTGATCAGGATAATCAGAATATATCTTGTGCTTATTTTATCTAATCACTAATAATTTGTCTATAAAAAAGGGACATATAATAGAATATGCCCCTTGAATTTATCCTTTTCGTTAAATGTTTTGTCAAATCTAAAGTCTCAATCTTTAATTATACTCTCTCATTGCCTTTTCAAAACCATCCTGAAAAATTCTACGAATAGCTTCTACTGCCTGCCCAATAACCTTCTCCACCTGTTTTTCTTCTTCGGCAGTAAAATTAGAAAGTACATAATCTCTATAATTCAGGTTTATTGCCAAAGAAGGCCTCCCAATTCCTACTCGGATTCGGGGTATTCCCTCACTTCCCAATGCTTGAATAATCGATTCCATTCCATTGTGGCCTCCGGCACTACCCTTTTTCCGAATTCTTAATTGACCTAGGTTTAAATATAGATCATCATAAACAATTAGGAGATTCTCTAACTCTATTCGATAATAATTAACTATTCTACTTACAGCTCTCCCGCTTAAATTCATATAGGTTTGGGGTTTAACCAGAATTATCTTTTCCTGCTTTACCAAACCAGAAGCAATTAAGGAATATTGACTCTTTGCTACTTTGAAGATAAGTTTCTCCTGTCGAGCTAATTCCTCTATTACTCTAAAACCTATATTATGGCGAGTAAAACAGTACTCTTCTCCGGGATTACCTAAACCGATTACAATTTTCAATAAAGTAACTAGTACCTTTCTTTACTCTTAATGATATAAAATATTCTTTTTGGTAAGAAGTTATTCTTCTGTTTTCTTCTCTTCCTGTTCTTCTGCTTTTTCAGGTGCTTCCTCGGCAGCTTCTTCTTCGGCTACTTCCTCTATCTTGGTTGGCGGATGTACTGCTACTATAATCCTTTCGGGTTCAGTAATTAATTCAATCCCTTCAGGAAGTTCAATCTCTCCGGCAGTAATATGATCATTAATCTTAAGCTGGCTAATATCTATCGGAATATTTTCCGGAATCTGGGAAGGTAGGCATTTTATTTCAATTTTTCTTAACTCTAGATCTAAAACTCCTCCTTCTTTTACCCCGATTGAGGTCCCTGTCAACTCAATACCGACTTCTACCTCAATCTTCTCTTTTAGAGTTACTCCATAAAAATCAACATGCTGAATCTGTTTTTTTAGATTATCGTATTGAATATCCTTAATAATAGCCAAACGTTCATTTATTTTCCCTTGATCATCTATTTCCAAATTAATCATGGCATGTCTCTTGGTGGAAATCAGTCTAACCAAATCTTCTTTTTTTACTTTTAGAAGGGTATTTTGCTTTTTACGATGAGAATACAATACTCCGGGAATCTTTCCCTCCGCTCTGATTTTCTTACTTATCTCTTTTCCTTTTTCTTTTCTTAATTCAGCCTTTAAAATTATTTTCTCCATTTGTCAATCCTCCACTCTATTAGTTCATCTCTTTTATTTCTTAAATAATTCACTTACTGATAAATCATTATGAATTCTATAAATTGCCTGGGCAAATAACCCAGCAACCGATAAAACCTTGATTCCCTCCAGATTATGATTTTCTTTTAAGGGTATAGTATTGGTTACTACTATCTCTTTACAAATCGATTCCTGTAAAGATTTTTTTAACCTCTCTTGAGCAGGAGGGGCAAAAACCGGATGAGTAGCACAAACATAGACCTCTTTTACTCCCGCACTTAATAAGGCTTGACTACCTCTATTTACTGAACCAGCAGTATCAATAATATCATCCACTAAAATGGCGGTTCTTCCTTCTACCTCACCGACAATATGCATAATTTCAACATCATTAAAAGATGACCTATATTTATCAATTATGGCAATAGATTTTCCTATTCTACCGGCAAACTCTCTGGCTCGAGCAGTCCCACCTACATCAGGAGATACTACCACTACATTATCTAAGTTCTTTTCCTTAAAATATTCGGCCAAGATAGTCACTCCCTCTAACTGATCTACCGGAATATCAAAAAATCCCTGGATCTGCCCAGCATGTAAATCCATAGTCAAAATACGGTTAGCTCCGGCAGAAACCAAGAGATTGGCTACTAATTTTGCGCTAATCGGTTCCCGCGGACGGGTTTTTCTATCCTGTCGGGCATAACCATAATAGGGTATTACAGCGGTAATTCTACCAGCTGAAGCCCTTTTCAAAGCATCAATCATAATCAATAATTCCATCAAATTTTCATTAATAGGAGGACAAGTAGATTGGACAATAAAAATATCCTCTCCCCTGACACTCTCATCTATCTTTACCTGTATTTCACCATCCGGGAATCTGGAAATCTCAGCCTTTCCTAAAGTAATATTTAGATGTTGACATATTTCCTGGGCTAATTTTTGATTAGAATTCCCGGCAAATACTTCCAACGATTTTTTATCATAAGATACTAAAATTTGTCCTCAACCCCCTTACTTATGATTTAATTAATTCTACTCTTTAATCTTTCTTTTTCCTTTTTTTCCAGCCGATAATATTCCTTTGCGGTGAACGAGCAATACCTAAACTCTGGGGAGGAACTTCTGTAGTGATAGTAGAACCTGCTCCAGTATACGCTTTCTTACCAATTTTAACTGGTGCAACCAGGGCATTATTACTACCAATAAAAGCTTCATCTTCAATGATAGTTTGATTCTTCTTTACTCCATCATAATTACAGGTAATAGTTCCTGCTCCAATATTTACTCTTTTACCAATCAAGGCATCTCCCAGATAGGTTAAATGAGATGCTTTGCTACCTTCACCAATCATTGATTTTTTAACTTCTACGAAATTTCCTATTTTAACTCTCTTTTTAATCCTATTTCCTGGTCTTAAATGAGCATAAGGTCCAATTTGAACCTCATCTTCAATAATACTCTCTTCCACAACTGAAGCCCAAACTCTTACTCTTTTTCCTATTTTAGAATTAATTATTTGTGTATAAGGTCCAATAAAACAGTCAGAACCAATATGAGTGTCCCCTTGAATTATAGTACCTGGATAAATTACGGTATCAGCACCAATCTTTACACCTTCTTCAATATAAGTATGATTTGGATCCAATATTGAGACACCTTGCTGCATTAATTTTTGAGAGATTCTTTGATAAATTCGGTAAGCAGTTTCTGCTAACTCTAAGCGAGTATTAATCCCTGAAGCTTCTTCGGGATCATCAAGAATGATACTTTCTACTTTGCCACCTTCCGCTAATAATATCTTTACCACATCAGTAAGATAATATTCTTTTTGTTGATTATCTGGAACAATCTTATTCAAAGAACGATAAAGAGCATCTGCTCTAAAACAATAAATACCAGCATTAATTTCCTGAATCCCTTTCATATCCTGAGGTAAATCGGCTTCTTCTATAATGCCTAAAATTCTATCTTCTTGATTACGAATAATTCTTCCATAACCAGAAGGATTTTTTACTATAGCGGAATACAGGGTGCAATCATTCCCTTTACGGCAATGCTGTCGTAAAAGTCTTTTTAGGCTTTGAGCTTTTAAAAAGGGGGTATCGCCAGAGAGAACCAATATTTGACCTTTAAAATGCTCTAATTTTTTCCTGGTTTGTAACACTGCATGAGCTGTCCCTAGCTGTTTTTCTTGATTTACATATTCCACCTGGTTTTGAAATAATTCTTTTACCTTCTCACTCTGGTAACCGACAATTAATAATTTTCTTTTTGGATGTATCTGGTTTACTATGTCAAGAATATAACTTAAGATGGGCTTCCCGGCAAGATGGTGCAGTACTTTGGGGTAATCTGACTTCATCCTTTTCCCCTTTCCTGCTGCCATAACGACTACAGCGATATCCTCCATAACCCTAATACCCCACAATCAAAATCCTTTTTGGATAATTATTATTGTTTTTAATCTCTTATATCCTCTTTTTACAATTGTAATTCTAATAATTAATTATAATTGTAATAGTATAGTTTTTTGATTATTCTTAAAATATCATATCATAAGAGCTAGTATTTTTAAAACCCTAAAAATAAAAATTTGAGTCAGACATAAGATCTGACTCCTTTTCAAATTTAATAATTTTGCGTTATAGAAAGAAAGCTGGGGCGGAAGGATTCGAACCTTCGAATGCGGGATCCAAATTCCCGTGCCTTACCGCTTGGCTACGCCCCAAGTAAAGCTAAATTTCATTATTTATTAACTATATTTCTGTTTATTCCACTTCTTTTTCGGTTTCAGTTGATTCACCCATTTGTTCGGTTTTTGCCTCGCTAGTTGTAGGAGATGCTTCTGATTCCTTTTCATAGACTTCCAGAACAGCTTTTTGAATCTTCTCTCTAATTTCAGTATTAATGGGATGAGCAATATCTTTATGATCGCCATTAGGTAATTTCTTACTGGGCATCGCTACAAACATACCCTTATTGCCATCAATCACTCTTAAATCATGTACTACAAATGAATCATCAAAAGTAATAGATACATAAGCTCTTAATTTTCCTTCTGTTTCAATCTTTCTTACGCGAACATCAGTAATTTCCACTTATTACACCGCCTTTTTAGTATTTTATTTTTTATTGACTTAAACATTAAAAATTTCAATTACTTTACCACATCTAATCTATTAGTACTACTTTGGTTAGAAAACCCTTTATGGACAGAATTTTCTAATCTTCATCACTTTGTATTTCCTCTTTTTTATAATTTAAGTAATTAATTTTAGCCCTGTTCACATCACCTCATTTACCTCCTGTTTTAGTCAATATTAAAAATTTAGGGACAAAAAGAAACACAGTAATAAAAAATTACTGTGTTTTAGAGAAAATCTATTTAAATATCTTTAGAAAGCAAAAATAAAATTTATCCTTTTTTTTAGAAACACCAATATTCTTATTATTAGCCAGCACCATAGGTTTCCTATTTTTCTATAAATTTTAAGTTGAAAAAATTATATCACTTTCTTCTCTAATTGTCAAAACAGTTTTTTAAGAGTTATATTTTTTATTTATTAATTCCCGACTTTGATCCTCTTTATTCATTCTCACCAAAATTATTAAGAGAAATCGGTAGGGCAACAGTTAAATAAAGAAATTCTTCTTCGCCTTCTTCTGGTGTAGAAGAAAGTTTATCTTTTAAAATAATAATTGGAATTTCTACCTTTTCTCCGGGCATAATAGTTAAGTCAGATTTTAATGGAATAAAATAGTCCGCAGAGGTATTCACTGAAGTAATATTAACCGCTTGATTGCCCTGATTGGTCAAGCTAACCTTTTTAATCACTTCCTCTGAGGAACTCTCTCCGGAATTAAAGCTTATTTCTACTGGAGATATGCTTAATGCTGGGGCAGACTTTTCTTGAATATAGCCATCAATACGTAAAGAAAAAGCCTTTCTGCGAGGGTCATTACAATAAATCCTGATGCTTTCTCTTATTGCTCCTAATTCATGCCCGGTAGAATCATAAGTAAAGATTATCTCTCCCTTTCCGCCAGATGCAATAGTTAGAGGTAGGTCATAATTATAAGTTATATATTCTGCTACATCAATCTTTTCAATAATTAAATCTAATTCCCCTTTGTTCTCAATTAAAAAAGTAAAAGTAGGTTTGTCCCCTTGAGAGATTAAACCTATTTCCCACTGGGAAGTAGAGAAGCTAGCCTGAGGGGCAGGTATCGGTTCTACATCAGCAGAAACAGAAAGGTTTACTTTTGGTCTTTCCGGGTCATTTGATTCAATATAGATCGACTTGGTAACTAATCCTTTATAGCCGGTAGGAATAAAGGTTACCTTTAGTTCAGCTTCCTTTCCAGGCTGGATATTCTCTTCGGAAAGCATCGTAGCAGTACAACCACAGGCAGCCCTTACTCGATCAATAACTAACTCTTGCCCTCCATTGTTCTTGATCTTAAAGATATGCTCTGGTCTTTCATCTTCTTTAATCTTACCAAAGTTCCACTCCTCTTCAGATAAAGAGATAGTAGGAGGTAAAGAGGATTGATTTTGATGGTAAATTATAAAAAATGCCCCTATAATTAACATTAATATAATTAGAATTAACCACAAACGATTCTTTGAGTTCATAGCAGTTATATTTTCTCCTTTACTAATTATCATTTAGTTATTTGTTAACCAGTTGCTTGGTCAGTTGGTCAAATCAACTGTCAAGATGATTTAATCTACATATCCAGATTGTAAAATTTCCTTAGTAACACCGTAAGGTGCCTGAACGAAAATTGCGCCATGGATACCTTCACCTTCCCAATTAAAACCTTCTACAGTAAAGGTAAATTCTACTATCTCTTCTGGCACCAGAGAAGAAAGTTCAATCTTCTGTTCTTCCAAGATATCTACTACCAAATATTTCAGATTTTCACCGGGTAGGGCTTTAAAAAGCATTCCGTTAATTACTAAATTAGATAGGACTGTATCACTTACATTTTGGATATAACCATCAATAATAGTGGTAGTAGAAGTGCTTTCCCTAGACTCTATATCAATTAGAATTTTCGAACCCTTAGCCAGTTCAGCATCTATTTTATCTCGAAGGTTGGAAACAGTCGCCTGCGAGCTCCCTTGAATACTAGGTTCGTTTATTCCATCAAAAAATATATGAGGTACTCCTCTATCATCCTTGTTCGGAACATACCATTTATAACGATCTTGCGTTTCCGAGATGCTATAATCTCCCCAGGCTATTTCCTCTACCAGAATCATTTGATCTAAGGTATATTCTTCTATTAACTGTTCCAGTCTGGGTTCCACAATGGCACAACCACCACAACCAATTGCCATAAATAGCTCTACCATTACTACCCGAGGAGCTGATTCAGGTTCTCCTTCACCCTCGCCTTCTCCTTCACCGGGGACATTGGGTAGACATCCACCACTTAATATAATCATAAAACAAAGAGACAGGAAAATTAAAAATATTTTTTTCATTATTTTCTCCTTAATAAATATTGGGGCTCACTTTATTTTTTATTTTATCTTAATCTTCCGGAGGAGGACAAACTCCTTCATCACATCTAGCATCCTTCTCTTTTTTAGCAGGTGCTTTCTTTTCCTGGGCATTCAAAAAATAACTTAGATATTGAAACATAATAGTTTGCTGTTTGTCCTGAAAACCAGGATAGACTCTCTTTAAAACCAGATTGCCATCTAAAAAAAAGGCACTGGGTATTTTAACTACCTTATAAAGACTTTCTACCTGGTTCTGTTCATCTAGTAATACTATAGGACTTATATTCTGTTTTTCCCAGAATTCTTTTATCTTTATTTTATCTTCTTCTTTAAATTCGGCAAGAGAATGGATCATAATTAGCTGATATTTTTCTTCAATAATATGCTCCTGGAAATATTTAGTCAACTCCTCTATTCCCTTAAGAGAATTGGGATTATCTAGTTGATAGAAATATAAAAAAATTAACTTTTGCTTTCCTTTTAAATCAATTAGATTAAAGGTTTCTCCCTCCAGAGTGTTAAGGGTGAATTTTGGAGCAGGAAAACCCTGACGCAGTGAAGTTTCCTCAGCCCAAGATGACAGAGGTAAAAAGGTAAAAAATAGGATTAAAAAACAGAATTTAAGAATTCTATATTTTATTTTTTTGGTAACAAAAAACATTTTTTGTTTTTCCTCCTTGCTTAATCAAACTTAATTGATAATACTTTATTTTAAGTGAAAAGTTACAAGATTTATCCTGGTTTTAAAAAATACTAGTATAGAACAATAAGATAGCTAATCCAAAAAACAGAATGGTCATAGCTAATTTAATCTTGCCATAATTCTTTTCTGTGAGATTCGCCCACTGAACTGAGGTAGTTCCCCAATAGGTAAAGGAAAAGACTAATATCAAAGGAACTACAAACATAAAATTGTAGAACAAAAGATATAGTAAGGCATTATTTTTCAGCTGGGGAATATTACTAATAAAGATAATGGTGGGCAAATAGATTTGTCCAGTGCAGGCTAATTCTAGGATAGAAACCAGAAAACCAGTTACTGCAGCCATAATTAGATAATTACCCAGACGAACATTCTGGCGAATAGTACTGTGGATCTTCTTCTTGATAAAATCAGGAAGTTGAAGTTTAGCATCTTTAGTAGAGCCAGTTTTTTTAAACTGCAGATAATCGCGGAGGGCTACTAATCCGAGAATTAGAGCCAGAAGGGCAGTCAACAGTATAAATATCCTTCTTACCAGAGGTAAAAAAGAAAGAGTAGTAATTACTTTTAAGGCACCGGTCCCCACCAGAAAATAAGTTAAAAAGACCGCTAAAGTAAAAATACTCCCGACCCAGATAATCTCTTTCCCTTTACGATTGACCAGAGTAAGATATGAGATAAAAAAGATAATAGTAGCAAAGGCGCAAGGATTTATCCCATCAATTAAGCCACTTACTGCTACGGCTGCTAAACCAAAAGATTGAAAACGAGCAATTATTCTCTCCTGAGCAGTTTGTTCTTCATCTTTTACTTTCTCCCAAGGTGGAATGTTCTCTATCACAGAATATTTTTGAACTAAAGCTTCCAAATTTTCTTGAGTAATCTCATTTCTAAAAAGATACTCCTCACCAATAAAAATTACCGGGACTAAAAGCCTTTCTTCTTCAGGTAGATGAGTTAATTCACTCAAAGATTCAGCTAAAGTAGTATTTTCAGGCTCGTTAATTTCAAAACTCTTAATAATTAATTTATCTGTATAACGAAACTTTATTTCTTCTAAAATGGCTTTTGCCTTTTCACAATCATGACATCCAATTTCGTAAAAATATGCTAAATAAACTGGATACCCTAAAACATCAGAAGTATCAGTATTATCCTGGGTATAGATAAGATTGGAAGATGTAAAAAAGAAAATGGTAGCAAAGAATACAATTAGAGATAATAAAAATAGCTTTTTCAGAAAAACGCAGGATAAAAGTCTATGCTTTGGTAATTTTGCTTTAGCCTTTTCTCTTTTAATATTATTTCCTCTCATCTGCAAATTTTCCTTTCTGGATTGATAAAAATAAGAATTAACTTAAAAAGTTATTCAATTAACAAAATTTTAATATGATAAAATTATCATATATTATTCTAGATGTCAAAATATTTAATTAGTGGAATTATTCATTGAACCTAAACCTAAAATTTTTCTCTCTTGTAGTACTCGACTTAAATGAGCAAACTCTTCCAAAGTCAAGGTCTCCCCTCTTCTATCCTGACTTATACCAATTTCAGTTAAAACCTTTTCAACTTCTTCACGACTCAGTTGGGAAGAAAAGTAAGAAGTTAAAGAGTTAATTAATCTTTTTCTCCTTTCCCGAAAAGAGGCCTTTACCACCTCTATGAATACCTTTTCCTCTCCTACTGGCAAGAGTGGTTTTTGGTATAGGTTTATCTTGACTAACATAGAATTTACTTGTGGAGCGGGATAGAAGACCGTAGGGGGAACTAAGTGTATTTTTTTCGGTTGTGCATAATATTGCGTAAGAACAGATAAGATACCATATTCCTTACTGCCTGCTTTAGCAAATAATCTATCTGCTACCTCTTTCTGAACTAAAAAGACCGCAAACTTAAGATATTTTCTTAATTCGATAATTCTACCGATTAAAGCTAAAGAAATATAATAGGGTAAATTTCCTATTATTTTTTCTATCCTTTCCCCTTTATCTCTTCTCCCTTGTAAGAAGATAGCCAGATCTAAATTCATAATATCTGCATCAATTAATTCAATATTATTTAAATGATTAAGACTCTCTTTAAGGAGGGGAAACAGGCGCTTATCCTTTTCCAGTGAAATTACCTTTTTCACTAGAGGAGCTAAAGCAGCAGTGAGCGTCCCTATCCCACTACCTATTTCAAAGATATAATCTTCTCGATCTAAATCCAGAGAAGAAAGAATCATTTGCAGAATATTTCCATCCACCAGGAAATTCTGCCCCAAACTCTTCTTACATTTAAAATTATACCGGCTTAACAGCTGGTGTACCTCTTTTGGAGATATTAACTTATAATTTCCCATATTCCCCGGATGTCAAAAAAAGTGCCTGGCACTTTTTTTGACATGGAGCCGGCGATCTGAGTTGAACAGACAACCTACGGATTACGATTCCGTTGCTCTGCCGATTGAGCTACGCCGGCTCGTTATTTTTCTCCTTCTAATTTGGCAATTTATTATAGCATAAAATTTTTTGGCTTTCTACTCAATGGGTAGAATAATTTTAGATTTACTTTTCTTAATCGATTAGATATTAGAGAAAATTAAACTAGCCAGAACTTTTTAATCTTCCCTCAGGAATTAAAATAGGTAATCATCTACTTGCTTTCTTATCCTTTATGATTAGAATTCTACCTTGTGCCTTTATCGTGATTGGTTTATTTGAGGTCTGGGTCCCCAGAGAGAAAGTAGAGAAACACTTAGGATATTTAGGAGGTTGGCGGGGATATTTCTGGGCTATTGTTTTAGCTGGAACTATGGCTGGAGGCTTAATGGTAGCTCTACCAGTATCCTCAGTTTTATTTCGCAAAGGAGCAAGATTAAGTGTTATTTTTACCTTCCTAAGTGCGGCAGCGGTAGTAAGAATTCCGATGACTCTATTTGAGGCATCCTTATTGGGAATTAAATTTACTACTATCAGGTGGCTGGCTTCCCTCCCTTTAATTATTATTTCTTCCTTATGGTTAGAAAAATATTTAGTTAAACAAAACTTTCAAATTAAATAATAATCTCACCCTGAAAAAAATTTTAGTTTTGATAAACAATAAAATAAAAGTTAAAAATACCGCTATCTTTAAATATAAAAAAGATTAAGATAAAATCTATAACTTTTTTTATTTTTAAGAATGAGACTTAACTTCCTGGTTAAGCTTAAAAAATATGGGTAAAGAGATTAGTTCTAATACAGCTGCAAAGAGAACGATATAGAATGGAGAGATAGCATATAAAAACCCCATAATAGTACTTCCTAAAAATCGGGAAACCCCGTAAGTGCTATTAAATATTCCATAAGCGGTACCCCGTTGCTGAATAGCGGTTATTTCGGCAATAGTTGCCCGCATAATAGTTTCGTGAATACCCATCACCATTCCCCAGAGGATAATCCCGATAAGAATAAAAGTATAGACTGGTGAAAAAACCAAAGGAGGAATTAAAATAGTAAGGAAAGGAATTACTATTAGGGAGATTAAGCCAATTCTATCATAAATTTTTCCAATGGCCATAGCAACAAAAGCATCTACACCCATAGCCAGGGCATAAAATAGAGGAATTTGCACTTCGTTAAGGATGCCCTGAACTTTAAAATGATAGGCAATGATTTGAAAATGAGCAAATCCAGCTACACTTAAAAAGGTAAATAAATTATAGAGCCAATATACCCGAGGAAGTTTCTTTTTAGTTTCAACCTTTTTCTTTTCTAATCCATCCTCAGTTTCAAATTTTTCCGGGAAGGGAACTTTAGATTTAGCCATTAAAAGAACTAACAAAGCCAAAAATATCGGTATCCATAAGAGATTAAAGCCTTGCCGATAATCTTTTTTTAGGATAAATACCACTGAAAAGATTAAAGGTCCAATAATCGCCCCAACCTGATCCAGTGCTTCATGTAAGCCAAAACCCCAACCTCTTCCTACTTGTTTGGTAGTATGAGAAAGAATAGCATCCCGAGCTGGGGAGCGAATAGCTTTACCTATCCGCTCCATAATTAATAAGAAAGCAGCTAATTGCCAATGACCGACCAAAGCCAGTAAAGGTATAGCTATTAGCAATCCATATCCTAAAAGAGTAAAAACCCAGTAGGACCTGGTACGGTCAGCAAGGTATCCGGAGATTAGTCTTAATCCATAACCAATAAATTCTCCCAGACCAGCAACTAAGCCTACCATACCAGCACTGGCACCCAAAATAGCCAGATAGGGTCCACTGATACTTCTAGCCCCTTCATAGACAATATCGCCAAAGAGGCTAACCAATCCCATTAAGATAATAAATTGTATGGCTGTTTTTTTGGATTCTTTTGAATTCTGATAATGATTATTTTTGTTTATTCCATTCAACATTTATCTTTTCTTTAAACTAAAATAAATGGGTGGGTAGTTATTTATCTTTTTGTAATCTTGATAATCTTTCCATACCCGGGACCTACTTTAATTTCTCCTTCCTCACAGACTATTTTACCTCTAACTATAGTCTTTTCGGGTTGCCCAAAGACTTCCCAACCATCAAAAACTACTGCACTGTCTCTACATTTAGTAAACATTTTATCTTTCTCAATCCTACCCTTCTTCTCAGGATCAATAATTACTAAATCAGCATCAGCTCCAGGCATAATTACTCCTTTTTGAGGATATAAACCAAAGATACGAGCTGGATTTTCACATATTAAACGAACCATCTGCTCTAGTTTTAATTTTCTTTCCTTTACTGCTGTAAACATTAAAGGAAGTCGGGTAGACAAACCAGGGAATCCAGCAGGAGGGATAAAAATATCTTCTTTTCCCCTTTCTTTTTCTTCTTTTGTATAGGGGGCATGGTCACTTCCTACTAGATCGAAATAACCATTTACTAGATATTCCCACATCTTTTTCCTCTGCTCTTCTGATCTAACCGGAGGATTACATTTGGCAAAAACTCCAAATTTTACTAAAGCTTCTTCATTTAAAAATAGATAATGGGGACAAGTTTCTGCTATAGCATAGACCCCTTTTGCTTTAGCCTGCCTGACCAGTTCAGCAGCTTCTGGAGTACTGATGTGGGCAATTTCTACCTTCGCTCCAGTCTTTTCCGCAAAAAGTAGAATCTTAGCAGTAGTTTCTACTTCTACTACTGGAGGGCGAGAACGCTCATGATAAATAGGAGAGACCTTTCCCTCCTTTCTCAATCGACTAATATTTTTCCTGATCATATCATTATTTTCAGCATGAAAGGCAGTAATTAAACCAGTATTTGCTAGTATTTCCATTAGCTCATACTGATCACCAGTATTAGGAGCGGTTAAACCGATAAATTCTCCTTCTCTTCCTTCTGGCGCCTCGTGTAAAAAGGTTTTAAATCCTACAATACCAGACTGAGCACAAGGGATAACGCTATCCTTCTGGTCAATACCCGCTGCCCCGAAAAAGGCTGTGTCTACTACTATTTCCTTTTCTGCAATAGTCATTCTTTTATTTACAATCTCGGGGGAATAAGGAGGTGGAGAAGAGATTGGCATCTCTAATATAGTAGTTACCCCACCCAGGGCAGCTTCCTGGGTTCCAGAAAGAAAAGTTTCCCGATATTCATGCCCTGGAGCACGAATATGGACATGAGGATCTACTGTCCCAGGTAAGACTAATTTATCCTGGACATCAATAATTTCTTCCCCTTTTAATTTATCAGTGCTTAGGGCAATGATAACTCCATCTTTAATCCCTAAATTACAGTTAATTAATTGATGATTAATATACATCTTATTGGAATGGACTACTAAATCATATTTTTCTATCATAAATGTCTTTCTCCTTTAAAGAAATAAAAAATAAGATAAATTCCCTCATTTATGAAATCTAATTAATTCATTTTTTATAAGTATTTCCTCATTTTACTGGTACTCAATTGATATCTTAAGAAACCTTCCATCAATAGTAAAGCACTAACTACACCATCTATTACCGGAACCCCTATTATTTTTTCGAGTTCTTTATCCAGCCCCGCCATACCAGCGCAACCTAAAATCAATACCTCTGCTCCATCCTCTTTTACTGCTTTAAAGCCAGCCTCCAATAACTTTTCCTTTTTATCCTGATAGGTAGCTACCACCCCCAGGCCGGTTGCTCGAATAGAGGCACAGCGATCTTCTAAGCCATATCTTTTCACCTGATCCTCTTTTTGAGGGATTTTTTTCTCCTTTAAAGAGAGGATACTAAATTTATGTCCTAAGGGTAAGGCAAAAAGCATTGAAGCCTCCCCAATACCTATTACTGGTTTTACAGTTAATTCTCTAAGTACATCAACACCAATATCACTATGACAAGCTATAATAAATCCATCATACGACTTTTCTAAGGTAAAAAATTTTTCTAATAGATATTTTTCTGCTAAAGCAGCATCCTGATAAGTCTCTATACCGGAAGGAGATTCCGGAATATCTATAACCTCTAAGGGAATATCAGTAAGAGGATATTTATTGCAGGTTTCTTTGATACCTGTAGTTACTTCTTTTGAGCTATTAGGATTGATACACAATATCTTCAAAATAACCCTCCTATTTATTTAAAATAAAATGTCTTACTTTTCTATTAATTTACCTCGTTGAATTAAAGGTTCAACTACTTCTGCTAAACCTGAAGAGATTAAACCAGTCTTGGTTGGTAATCCGGTCTGTGTGTCCCATCCCCAAAGGGTATAAAATTCTTCTAAAATTTTATTATACCTGTTTTTATCCATTTTGACACCTTTATAAGGTCCTTTTTTTACTTTTTCCCGCATAAATCTTTGGGGAGGCAGGTCATCTTTTCGAGATAAATTGGTATGCAGTAAATTAAAAACTTTTTCTAAATTCCTTCCTTTTACAGCATAAAATTCCATTAAATCTTCTTCGCATAAATTAACTCCCATTCCACTATTTATTAACTCTAATAAATCGGACACTTCCAGAAAATTAGCTCCAGACCAGGTACTCACATAACTACAAATACCTAAGTTATCTTCTAATTCCTTAGTCTTAGCCTGCCAGACTACTCCCTGGGCTTGACCTACATAATCGGTGGAGTTAAAATTCCCGGGTCTTGGCTTGGGGCCATATCTTATACTACCCATAGTAGCTCCTCTTAAATGTCTTCCCGCCACTGGAGAAGTAGATACTGCTAAAGCCCAACCTTTAGGAATTCGAAAAGGTTCGATAGAGGGCTGCCCTTTAATCTGACTGGAATAATATTCTGTATTTTTCCCCAATCTTTTCGCCGCTAAAGAGATCCCATCCGCTAATATATCTCCAATCCCTTCTCGATATGCTATTTTTTTAATCAAAGCCAGGAAAGAATCACTATTACCCCAATTTAAGACTAAACCCTCGGTATCTTTCTGGCTAATAATTCCTTTTTCATACAATTCAAAAGCCCAAGATATTACAGAAGCAGTATAGTCACCATCTAAACCTAACTGATTAGTTAAAATCCATGATTCTACTACCGCTTCTGGTTCAGATATATCTAAGCGGCAGGCATGTCCCATAATAGTATTAATCCAGAACCCTTCTCCTTTATCTCCTTGATATTTTCCCCTCTCGATTTCCAGAAAAGGTAGACAACCAGTAGGGCATAGATAACAAGCCCTTACTCCCTTTATCATACTGGGTACACCATTTTGAGAATTCATCAATCTCTGTCTTTTTGTGCTTTCCCAATAATCATCCTGTCCGTTTCTGGTTACCATATTGGTATACCACCCTTCCCATTCTGAATCAGCATAAAGATTGAGTGGTGCTTGACGCATCAACCTGGTTGCAGGGTTTTGTTTGCATTTTTGATAAGTCTTTTCTACTATGGTCATAAATCTGCCTGGATCAGCAATTTCAATCTTTCCTCGTCCTCTTACCACAATTGCTTTTAACTTCTTATCCCCCATTACACATCCTACTCCTGAGCCAGCAGCTGCCTTAGCTGTATCTACGATAATAGCTGAGCCACGCACTAAATTTTCTCCTGCTGGTCCAATTGCTGCAATTTCAATATCTTCTTTACCTAAGGTTTTTCGTAGAATAAATTCTGTGGTAAAAACATCTTTACCCCATAAATATTGCGCATCCCTAAGCTCTACTAAAGAATCACTAATATAAAGATAGACTGGTTTTTTAGACTTTCCCACAATAATCAGATTATCATATCCTGCATACTTCAATTCAGCTCCCCAGGAACCTCCTACATTAGCAGAACCTTTTCCTCTATTAAATATATTGATAGTAGAAACATCTACTCTACAGGCGCCGGGAGCCATAGTTCCTACTAGAGAGCCTACCCCAAAACATAGAAGGTTTTCCGGGTCAGACCATTTAGTACCTATTTTAATATTTCTCAGCATAATCAGAGAGTTAGTACCACGACCCCCCAAAGTTAGGTTATTATACTCTTGGGAAGGTTCAGTCCAGATTCTTTTCTTGGATAAATCCACCCATAGTATTTTCCCGGCCAAACATCCTTGAATATGAATATTTTTATTCATCTTTTCTTTCCTAAATATTTTCATTCATTTAGCTATTTTCAGAGCTTGATAAGTACAATATTTTACACATAAGGGCTCAATTTCATTCAAACATTCATCACAGGTTTGATTAATAGACCATTTGATCTTACCAGTTAAAGGGGATCGTAAAACTAGAATACTACTTTTTTCTGGCCAAAAAGATCGGGTATGATGATAGGAACAAGCTAATTGACAAGTTTTGCAACCATAGCACAATTTATTATCTCTAATAATTTTCAAATCTTTCTCCTCAGCATATCTTTACCTAAAAGATTAATCATCTATTATCTTTATTATTAAATTATTTCTCCAAGGTTAATTCATTAAATTTTTTACTTTTTATAATTTTAAAAAATTCAGAATTCAACTATTTTGTTTTTTAATATTTTTTATTATCTAACTAAACCTGTAAAATATATTAAAAACTAACCAATTTAATAAGTCAAAATCAATTTTTTACAAAAGTATGAAAAAATAATTTTGGGAAAATAGGGAGGTTATACCCTGAAGGCATAATCCTCCCTATTCTATTTCTGCTAGATTGTTCTATTTATTTTTATTGTCTATCCTACCTATCTTTCCAGGCTGGTGTTGGATATAAAGGTGCATTCTGTTGAGAGGCTTCAGGATAGACCAGCACAAACTTACCGTCCTGAACCTGAATTACTGGATGTATCCACTTGATATTTTGACCCTTTTCATTAAAGGCAACTGCTGGC
This sequence comes from Candidatus Atribacteria bacterium UBA6251, assembly GCA_002441285.1. Taxonomy (GTDB): domain Bacteria; phylum Atribacterota; class Phoenicimicrobiia; order Phoenicimicrobiales; family Phoenicimicrobiaceae; genus UBA6251. The sequence continues at coordinate 22,002 of DJVR01000042.1, forward strand.
CAGGTAGCCAATTCAACATCCAGGCTGGCCATTGCTTCCCTTACTTTATCAGTTTCAATAGAATCTGCTTTTTCTATGGCTAATTGTAGGATACTTCCTGCGGCAGAAGAACTAGCGGTCCAGTATTGCGGTTTGAAATCTTCTCCAAAGAGGTCCTTACAAGCCTTAACGTAATCAGCAGTAGTTCCAAAGATAGGATCCTGTAGTTTCATTTCGGGAAGCCACCATTCTCCTTCTACCACATAATTTCCATCAGCTCCCATTTCATTAAGAAAAGCAGGAACCATAACTCCTACTGAAAAGGCGTAGAGTTTGGGATTCAAACCCAGCTCTTTACATTGACGTATGGCCATTAATGAATCTGCAGTATAGCCTGCAACTCCCAGAACATCTGGATTTAAAGCCTTTACCTTAGTCAATAAGGCAGATATATCGGTAGCCCCAGCTGGATATTTTTCAAAGAGTACTACCTCAAATCCCAACTCTTTACATTTATCTCTAAATCCTTCTCCACAACTTAAGGGGAATAAATCATTGGCAACGATAATGGCTACGGTTTTGGGTTTAGGATCCAGCATTTCATCCATCATATATGCAATAGGAGCCATTAACATAGGTGCAGGTGGGAGAATAGAAAAGACGTATTTGTATCCTCTTTCATAAATATTGACGGCATTGGCTTCCGGTGCAATAGTAATAACTCCATATTTTTCACCAATAGCAGAAGTTGCAAAGGTAATAGCGCTGGAGTAAGGTCCTCCCAAGAAGTTTACCTTATCCTCGGTAATCAATTTTTCAGTTAATTTAGCTCCCCGGACAGGATCGCTCTCATCATCGTAGTAAATAACCTCTACTCCGTAGGTCTTACCCCCTGCAGTTATCCCACCATGGTCATTGACCCATTTTTCCCAGACCTGATACCCCTGTTTTACTAAATTCCCTTCATAAGCAACCTTTCCGGTCAAGGATACTGCCGCTCCGATTTTAATCACATCATCAAAGGCAAAAGAGACTCCTGTCACTACTAGTAAAAATATACTGACTAAAATTAAAAGTAACCATTTATTTTTTAACATCTTTTTCCTCCTTTTTATTCAAGATAAAATAAATCTATCTACTTAAAATTTTTTCTCTTTATCATACCACCACCTTTCTCCTTGAATGGCTATTTATAAAACATATCTACCATTACAACCCTCTGGTTATGTTCAAATCACGCCCAAGTAGGCAGTTTTAATATGTTTATTTTTAGCCAGTTTATCAGTAGAATCCTGCATTACCACAGAGCCATTCTCCAGAACATATCCTCGATCAGCTATATCCAGAGCTACCTGAACATCTTGTTCTACGATCAGAATACTTATTCCCTGTTCATTTCTCAATTTAATAATAGTATCGACTATATCGTCTACTATTACCGGAGCCAAGCCTAAAGATAGTTCATCAATAATCAGAAGTTTTGGTTTGGACATCAAAGCCCGACCGATAGTACACATCTGTTGCTCTCCGCCAGAAAGATTACCAGCTAATTTATTACGGTAACCACGAAGAGGTTTAAATAGATTATAAACAAAATCAAGATCTTCTCTAAGGATTTTTTTATCTACCTTCCTCTGGAATGCCCCCATTAAGAGGTTATCTTCTACAGTTAATCCGAAGAAAAGATGTCTTCCTTCTGGAGCAAATCCAATACCCTTCTTGATTCTTTCCGGGGAAGAAAACCTGGTTATCTCCTCATTTTCATAGAGAATTTGACCATTATAAGGGGATAATATTCCCACTATATTTTTTAATAGAGTACTCTTCCCAGCACCATTAGCTCCGATGATGCAGACTATTTCTCTATGTTTTATTTCAAATTCAATATTCCATAAGACCTGGATTGCTCCATATCCAGCATTTAAATTGACTATTTGTAGTAAATTATTATCTTTCATTGATTATTGATAACCTCCTTAGCAAATCTCTTGCCCAGATAAGCCTCAATAACTGCAGGATTCTCACATACTTCTTTTGGTGAGCCTTCACAAATCTTTTTACCGTGATGCAAGACGATTATACGATCAGAAATTCCCATAACTGCCTTCATAATATGTTCAATATAGATAATAGTTAAATTCTTTTCTTTTCTAATCTTTTTAATTAACTCACTAGCTTCTTCTACCTCTGAAGGATTTAAACCAGCCATTACTTCATCTAAAAAGACTACTTCAGGTTCCATTGCCAATACCCGCGCAAATTCTATTCGCTTCAAATCAGGTAAAGTAATATCACTAACCAATGAATCTCTCTTTTTATCCAGACCTACCAATTTCATAATCTCTCTAGCCTTTTTTCTTCCCTGGTATAAGTTATTTTTTCTATTCGCTCGACCATAGAGTGAACCAACCAAGACATTTTCTTCTACAGTCATCCCTTCTAAGGGTTTGACTATTTGATAAGTGCGAGTTAGGCCCAGACGGGCAACCTGAAAGGGTAGTAAATTACTAATATCTATCCCCTTAAAAAATACCTTTCCTCCCGTCTTCTTTAAATCACCAGTAACAATATTGGTTAAAGTAGTCTTTCCTGCCCCATTAGGTCCAATTAAGCCTACAATTTCACCTTTTTCTGCTTGAAAACTGACCTGATCTACTGCTTTTAAAGCACCAAAATGTTTACTTATAGATTGAATATCCAGAATAATCTTTTTATCCATTAGACATACCAACTTTCTTCTTAAAGGTAGATTTCCTATTCTTAATCATATTGCCTAGGGTACCCAGTACTCCTTGAGGAACAAAAAAGACAATGATTATAGTGGCAATTCCTAATACAGCTAAATGGTACTCCATAAAGCCGCTCCAGGCAAATTCTGAAACAATCTCTAGAATAAAAGCTCCGACAATTGGTCCTAAAATCGTTCCCGCTCCTCCAATTAACATCATAACAATAGTATTTACCGAAATCATTACATCAAATACTTCTTCCGGAGCAATAAAGGACATCCAATAACCATAAAGTGCGCCGGCTAAACTAGTAAAGAAGGCAGAAATTGCCCAAGTAATAATTTTAGTATAGGTAGTATTAATACCCATAGAATTGGCGGCATCCTCATTAGCCTTGATACTGCGTATAGCATAGCCAAATTTAGAATTGATTACCAGGTAAATCACTAAAGTAGTCAGCACCATCAAAGCAAACATAGCTAAATAAAAGTAATTATAGACAATCTCCGGTGCTTGAGGAATGATAGGCAGAGTAGTGCCCATTGCTCCACCGGTGATTTCAGTAGTATTTTGTACTACCGACATAATTGCTCCGTTCATTCCAATAGTGGCAATGGCAAAGTAATGTCCTCTCAATCTAAGAACTGGGAAACCCAGAATAATGCTAGTTATTACTGCTGCTAATGCAGCCAAAAAAACAGCAGTAATAAAGGGAAAACCTCTTCCCATAAAAATAGCGGTGACATAAGCTCCTATTCCAAAGAACATTATATTCCCAAAAGGAAGATACCCCATGTAACCAGACATTAGATTAAATCCCTGAGCAATAGCAGCGTACATAAAAATTGCGGTAAGAATTCTGGTATAATATCCTGAAATAAATCGGGGTAACAGGATAAATAGGATAATAAAAACAATCACTAAGATTATATTTTTACTAAATTTACTTTTTTTCTCTATATTGGTCATTTTATTTTATCCTTCCTCTATAGCAATTCTATAGTTTGAAAATTTAACCAAAAAATTTCTTTCCGATTAGTCCATGAGGTCTAAACAACAATACGGCAACCATAATGACCAAACCAATTGCTTCTTGCCATTGGGAGCCTATAAAGGTTGCGCCCGAGGTTTCAGCAAAACCCAATAAAATCCCTCCAGCAGCAGCTCCCCAGATATTTCCTAAACCTCCCAAGATAGCGATGATAAATACTTTTCCCACAATTACTCCAATGATATGAGGAGAAAAACTATAAATATTAGCCCAGAGAGAGCCGGTAATCCCAGCAAGGGCAGTTCCCACTGCAAAATTAATCATATACATCTTTTGATCATCAACTCCTACTGCTAGCGCACCTTCTTTATCTAAAGCAACTGCCTGAATTCCTTTTCCTATTTTGGTATTCATCATAAAAAGATAAGTGAAGTAGACTAGTATACCAGCAATAATAAAGGTCAAAAATTTAGTAAGAGGGATAAAGGTGTTAAATAATTGTAAACTACTCCCTGCATAGCTTACTCTAATAGTGCGATAATCTGCTGACCAGATAAGCAGGATAATATTTTCAATCACTAAGCGGATAGCAAAAGTGATGATCAGAGTAAAGACAATTCCTCCTTTTAACAAAGGTTGCAAGGAAAAACGGTAAACTAAAGCACCTAAAAAGAATAAGATGAACCCGGAAAAAATTAAACTGATAAAGGGGTCTAGACCTAAAGTATTAAATAGTACTAAAGATAGATAAGAACCTAAAACTACCATTGCCCCATAGGAAAGATTAATAATTCCACTAATTCCCCATTGTAAAGAGAAGCCTAAACCCATTAAAGCATATAAACCTCCCAGCAAGATGGCATTGATAAAAAATTGTAGTCCCATTAAATTACTCCTTTAATAAATATAAGTTTTTTATATATGTATTTTTGATTATTCTTATTTTTAATTAGCTTAACTATCTAAAAATGATTTTTATGAACTAAACCAATAATGTCTAAAAGAGAAGAATATTTTTTTCTAAGCAGATACTCCTTAATTCCCTGAATTACCTCCAGCATAACATAAGGATTACTAAAATTAGCACATCCTATCTGCACTGCGCTAGCCCCGGCTAAGAACATTTCCAGGGCATCCTGAGCGCAGGTAATTCCTCCCACTCCGATAAGAGGTATTTTGACTTTCTGGCTAGTTTCCCAAATCATACGCACAATAATTGGTCTAATCGCTGGACCAGATATTCCACCCACTTTATTCCCTAATCTAGGTATCTGTTTTTCTGGATCTATAGCCATTCCCAGAAAGGTATTGGCAATAGTAAGGATATCCGCTCCTGCTTCTTGAGCGGTAAGGGCCATCTCTGTAATATCAGTAACATTGGGTGATAATTTGGCAATGATTATCTTCTGAGTGCTTTTCTTAAGTTGATAGATTAAATCACCCAGTACATCTTTATTAACCCCAAAGTATAAGCCATTATTTAAATTAGGACAAGATAAATTTATCTCTAGAGCAGATATTTTTTCAAAATTATCCAGTTTCTTGGCTAAAGCACAAAAATCAACAATGGAGTCTCCCACCATACTTACAATAATAGTATCATTCGCTTCTTCCAATAAAGGTAGAATATGTTCTTTAAAATATTCAACTCCTTCTCCCGGAACTCCTACAGCATTGATCATTCCTCCATCGGTTTCCCAGACCCGAGGACCTGGATTACCTTCTCTTCTTCGGGAGGCAATACTCTTGGTAATAATAGCCCCTAAAGAGTTTAACTCTCTCATATTAAGTAAGGTATCCCTTATATCAAAAGTTCCTGAAGCAGGCATTACTGGATTCTTTAAATGTAGAGAACCTAAATTTACGGATAGATCAACCTTATCTTTCATAAAACATTACCTCTTCCAGGGGAAATACAGGTCCTTCCTTACAAACCCTTTGATAACCGTGACAGGTTCTAATTACACAACCCTTACAGGCACCTATTCCGCACCCCATTCTTTCTTCCAGACTAACATAGGAAAAAAAATGGAACTTCTGTTGTAATTCTTGAATATGCTGAGCCAATCTTTTTGAACCACAGGTATATACAGCCTCAAAATTTACCTTATTTTCTTTTAATAATTCTTCTAAAAAGTAAGTTACCTTCCCTTTTCTTCCTTTAGATCCATCATCTGTAGTATAAAAAGTATGAAAAGAGAGAGATTCCAGACTATCTCTACCCAGCAATAAAGACTTTTCTCGAGCAGAAAGAAAACTATAAATTTCTATCCCTCTATTACTTGCTTCCTGAGCTAAAGGTAAAAGTGTAGCTATACCTATTCCTCGTGCCACCAGGGCAATTCTATTAGCCTCTTTAGGTAACAAAAAACCATTTCCACAGGGACCGATTAATTCTATTTCATCCCCAATCTTCGAGTTAGATAAAATTTCAGTACCTTTCCCTACTATTTTATATAAAATAGTAAATCTTCCTTCCTGGGGATTTATTTGATAAAAACTGAATGGTCTTTTTAATAAAAGATTTTTGATCTGCCATCTGGAAAGCATAACAAATTGTCCCGGTTTTGCTCTTTTTGCAATTTGAGGTGCCTCAATGACCATTTCACCATAATTATTCGAGATAAGTTTATGTTTCCTTATCTTACCCTTGACCAATAAGGGTTTATTTTCATAAGCTTCCATCTAATTATTATCTTTCTTTTGGAAATTTAAAGGAGAAATAACTCCTTGCTGGTACTTTTCTTTCGCTCTTTTAAGTCGAAAGGTCTGCTTTTCTAATTCATCTTTAATTATGTGGGGAATATTTACCTGTTCAAATATATTACTCATCCTCTCCATCTTTTCCAGATATTTATCTATTCTTAAAGAAAAGTGCGTAAGATATTCTTTTTGTGAATATTCCCGGTTAAGCGAGTTTTTAGATATTTTTTTTAAGTCTTCAAATTCAGGAATAAATCCTATTGGTGTTTCAATAGCCGAATAGTCCTGATTTGCTCTTCCTTCAGCCCACAAAACCCACAATAGATTATATGCCTTAGGGGTCATAAAATTCCCCTGTTCATCTTTTAAAAAATAATTAGTAGCAAAAATTTTAGGAATTTTATATAATCCTTCTTTGAAAGAAAGATGATTTTCTAAATATTGAGCAAAGGGGATAGAAATAAAATCAAGGTTGGCCATAGGATTATGCTTTCTAACTCCTTGCTTACCCAGAGTAGCAGCAGTTGTTTCTGATTCCACGATCGCCCCTAAAAAAACACCATGCTCCCAGGTAAGTGATTCTACAATAGGTAAAGAAGTATCAGAATCTCTTCCGCCATAAAGAAAAGCATCAATAGGGACTCCCTCTGGATTTTCCGCTTCTGGATCGACATTATCCAGCTCGGCTATTCTAACTGTATAACGGGCATTTTTATGTGCAGGGTTAATAATATTCCCCTCTTTATCCTTCTTGCCTGTATACCACTTACCGCTATAGTTAATTCCCTCCTCTGGCAATTCTTTCCCCATTCCTAACCAGTAGGGAACACCATCCTTTACCAATATATTAGAAAAAATTATTTCTCGAGGAGTAGTTAATACTCGATAAATTATGGGATCTTCTTCTTCATTGACATCTGCAATAATGCCAAAGATTCCTTTTTCCATATTAACTGCTTTTACCATACCATCAACTTTTCTTAGGAAGGCAATATCATCACCAATAATAGTCTGTCCGGGTAACATTGCCGTACTGGTTTTTCCGCAGGCACTGGGGAAGGCACCGGTAAAGTAAGTAGTTCTATTCTCCTTACCATGCACTCCCATTATAAACATATGCTCTGCCAGCCATCCTTCTTGATGTGCTTTATGGATAGCCAACCGAAAAGCTAATTTTTTTAAACCTATAGAATTACCAGCATATTGATTATTAACTGAATAAACACAATTCTCTTCCAGATCAATGTAAATTCTTCTTTTATCAATATCTATGCTCACATAGTTATTTAATCTTCCAGCAGAATGTAAGAAATAAAAGAATTGGTTTGATCCTTTCAAAGCCTTAAACCCTTCGTAATTACTTCTGTAGAGTAAATCCTCACTATGGGCTACATAGGCTGAATCGGTAATTTGTAAAGCAGGAATAGAAAAATCAGAATTAACCGGACCCAAGGAGAAGAAACGAACTAACATCTCTTTTCCCTTCATACTATCCTGAAAATACTCTTTAATCTCTGCTAGCCCCTCTTCTTTGTTAATGGAATTAACCTTGATGCCCCAATCCACTTGATGGGAGAGGAGGTAACGAGTATTAGCTTTATCTCTACCCTGATCATAATAACCATCAAAATGAACAGTATGCCCGGGTAATTTTAATTTTTGTTCTTCTTTGTTTTTTAAGGCAAGCTCTCTTACATATTGAATTTCCTCTAGATTATCAGTAATCACGGTAATTTTATCTGGTTGACAGAGGTCTATCGCTTCTTTTACTCGTTGTTCCACGTAAGGATTATTTAAACTTTTTAACTTCTCAATATTTTTTTTATCCATTTTTTATCGCCTTCTTTTCTATAAAAAATAGAAATATCAAGTAAAAATTATTTAAATCACTTTAATTCCACTTACCAGAGCCAATAAAGCCATTCTAATATAAATTCCATTATGGGCCTGTCGGAAATAAGCTGCGCCTTCGTAATCATCAATTTCAGTAGATATTTCATCTACTCTTGGTAAAGGATGAAGGATAGTAATCCCTTTTTTGGCTTCATCAATAATCTTTTGATCGATAATATAAGAACCTTTCAAACGTTCATATTCTTCTGGATTTTCAAATCTCTCTCTTTGTATTCGGGTAACATAGACTAAATCACTTTGAGCTAAAGCAGATTTTAAATCATCAGTTTCCTCAATTTCAGCTCCCCGATTTCTAAAATCAGCAGTTAACTCTGCGGGCATTTTCAAGGAAGGAGGAGAAACAAAGATCATTTTATTTTTAAAGAGGGTCATTAAATAACCTAAAGAGTGAACAGTTCGACCATATTTTAAATCACCCAAGAAAGTTATGGTCAAATCACTGAGATTTCCCCTTTCTTTGCGAATGGTATAGATATCTAGTAGAGCCTGAGTGGGATGCTGCCCGCTACCATCTCCAGCATTAATAAAAGGATGTTGAGCATTATCAGCAGCAATTTGAGCCGAACCAGTCATAGGATGTCTCATTACAATTATGTCGGCATAACCATCCACGGTACGGATAGTATCTGGTAATGATTCTCCTTTTGCTACTGAGGAGCTGGCAGCATTGGCCATACTGATAACCCTAGCCCCTAATCTATTGGCGGCAGATTCAAAGGAAAGTCTGGTTCGAGTACTGGGCTCGAAGAATAAACAAGCTACTACCTTTCCATCTAGATCCCGAATTATCTCCTGTGCCTTTATCTTTTCTTCATATTTAGCAGCAGTATCCATAATTAAATTAAGCTCTGGTAATGAAAATTGAGCTGTAGTTAAAATATCTTTTCCTTTTAACATCTTGTTCACTCCTTTTAAAATATTCTATAATAAAATTTGGTAATGCATAACCAAAGTTTCACTAAATTTGTTCTTTGACAATGGAAATCTGTTGATTCAGTAACCTCCTTAATAGGATAACCAGGTTCTCGTTTCAGTGGTTAAAACGCCACTCTACTTCTTTTAAGTAGAGTGGGAAATAGCCCTAGTTAATACCACGATACTGGTAGAGCCAATGTTTGAAAAAAGACCAGAATCCTTCAAGGCCATTGATATGATCTCGACCTTTAGGTATCCCTTTTTCTTTTAATACGACAACGTGATTCACTCGAACAGGAAGAGGGGTATAAGCAAACCAGTCCTTGGTATGGTAGAGACTTTCGGTTTTAGTATATCTGACAATATAGGGCATCATGGTCTCTCTAGCACGTGAAGAGATAGGAAAAGTAAGGACTTTTCCCTTTCTCTGATAAATACCAGAGACAATAATTTTACCTAATGCTCCCCAGCCTCGTTTAGCTGGTCTTCTACCACCAAACATGGTTTCATCCATTTCGATCTCTCCTGAGAGAGGTTTAAGGTCGTTAATAACATTTTGATAAATAGTTTCTCTGAACATCCTGAAACATCTTTGGATGGTCAATTGGCTGTAAGGTA
>DJVR01000040.1 GCA_002441285.1 Candidatus Atribacteria bacterium UBA6251
AGAAAACCCCTACTAAAATTTTACAATATCAAGCAAAATAAAATTATATTGTATCTATAGAAGATTTATCTTTTTTGATGAAGGTTCTCTAATTTTAAAACCTTCCTTTAGTTTAAAAATTTTTTTATTTATTTTATAATAAACTACTTAATTTTTCTTTTTTTTTGAATAATTAAATTAATTATGGTGAACTTATTAAACCTGTATATAAAATAATTTCCATAAAATCTCATAGAATCCTTTTATTATAAAAAATAAATTACAAAATTATAATTCTCCTCTTTTTTCTCTTTCTTCTTCAAACAAATTACTACCTTTAATTATTCCTACTTAACTCTTCTCGCCTATCTTTTTTTCTGGATATTTAGTCATAATCAGTAAACCAATTAGGGCTACTATACTTCCTAATAGAGGAGCCAATCTCACCCCCCAGGGATTGCTAATGTCTTTGCCAAAGAGAGAATATAAAAGGGCCAGGCTAGCAGTAGAAAGACCTAAATTCAGTTTCATAAAGAAACCCTGGACACCAAAATACATCGCCTCCCTCCTCTCTCCGGTCTGATGATAATCAAAATCACAAAGTTCAGATAGTATTACATTGGGGATTACCATCAGGATAGCAGCTGGAAACCCCATTAAAGCTGCTATAGCCATTCCCCAAATTCTCGGATTAACCGGTACCAATCCAGTAAGTGATAATAGAATAGATAAGACCGAAAATAAGCCTAGACCAATAATCATTATAGACTTTTTGCCTATACTCCTAGTTAATAGACTGATTATGGGAAAGCAAAGAGCAGCAAAGACAAAAAGAATGGTCGACATATTGCTAGCAAAGGCTTCATCTGCTCTAATCAAAGTAATAACAATAGGTATTACCGAGGAGCGTACAATATTAAAAAGAAACCATAAGGCTATATTGGCCAGTAAATATATAATAAAGAATTTGTTTTTGATAGTCTTCTCAAATGATTCCTTCAGGGGAATATTAGCAGGTTGAGCGTCAGAAAATCTCTTTTCATCTACAGCTACTATAGCCCCCATTAATAATAAAAAACCCAGGAGCGCCAGATAGATAACTGTCTGTTGATAAGCCTGGACATAACCTCCACTCTGCTTATAAAAAGCAATCAAAAGAGGTCCTCCAATCATTACTACTGCTGAACCAACCAAAGAAAAATACCCCTGAGCTACAGTAATTTTAATTCTTACTTTTTCCGTATGTCCTAATTCCGGGATGAGGGCAAGATAAGGAACTACATAAACAGTAAAGAAAAAGAAATAGGAAGCAAAAACTATCGCTAAATAAATTCCATTAAGCCAGGAAGTATAAGAAACAGGAGGGAAGAATATCAGAATAACCGATAAAGTTAGAGGGAGCACCCCCAGCAGCATAAAAAACCTTCTTCTACCCCATCGAGAAGTGGAACGATCGCTCCAGGAAGCTACCAGAGGATCAGCTAACGCATCCACGATTCTACCAAAAAGCATTACTGCTCCCAAAGTAGTAATAATACCCCAGAATCTTTGATTAGAAATAAAAGGGATCATACCCTCTGCGATCTTTTCTTGAGAAGGAAGTAAGAAAGCTATAGCAAAGGTTAACCAAATAGTATCTAGAATAACCCATCCGGCAGTAGAAAGATTATACAAAAAAAGCCTACTTCCTTTAAAATCTTCCATATTTTTCTCCTTTCTTATTTTTTATTTCGCTCTTTCCTGATCAGCATTACCATAAGTTTTTTCTAAATAATCTTTTTCGAATTCAATATTGGTATCTTCTAGATATTCCGTTTCTTTTCTGATTTTATATAATTGTAGAATATCAATTTCACCAGAAACTAAAAAATCCCCTTCGTAATGAGAGGAAATATTTATTATCCCATCCTGATGAGAAGTAATCATCCAGGGGGCGAAAATCCCTGCTTTGCCGGTAAAATGCATACCAGCAATCCATCCATTTAGGGAAGATTTTAAGCCATAAATTAACGATTCTTGTGTCCTTGGCCAGATGCCCCTTAAAGCTTTCCAGGGATTATATTCTTCTAAATTGGCAATAGGAAGAAGAGCTAGGTCGGCACCCTTTTCTCGGGCAATTCTAAAAGTCTCAAAATAAGTAGCATCCATACAAATAGGGCATACCACCTTGCCAAAAGGTAGAGTGTAGATCTCCATTTCTTCTCCTCTCTGGAAACCTAATTTTTCTTCTAAATCTGTTAAATGTATCTTTTTTTGTATTCCAATTAATTCTCCCTGTGGTCCATAAAAGAAACCAGCATTAAAAATCTTTGCACCTTCTTTTACTATGTAGGTTCCGGTATAAATATAAAGCCTGTAGGCTCTGGCTAAAGAGGAAAATATCATCTTTATTCCCTCTTCCACTGGTTTAGCCATTCCCTTTAAAATATGGATGAAGAGAGGGTTAATTCTTTCAGGATGTTCTTTTCTGGAATTATAATTATTGTTTCCTTTATGCTTTCTCATCTTCTGGTTTAAATAATAATTGAGCCATCTAAAACCAGGAATTACGCCCAATAAATCAAAATAATTGTTTTCGGGAAAGACAATCAGGATATTTTTCTCTTCAGATGCCTGTCTAACAAAGTTTTGTAGCATATTAACATACTCTTCAATGTTTTTTACTAGTTTAATCTTTCTTTCTACGCAAGAAACCTGGAGATTAGTCAGAGAAAATTTTTGTTTAATCTCTTTCCCTCTTTCATCCTGTTCTAATCCTTTCAAAGATTTTTCTATCTTATGGATGGACAATTTGCTGCTAAACCATTTTTCAATTAAACTCTCTATAAGCCACATCATTATTATTTTATTCCTAATCCTTTTCCTTTTTCTATCGAAACATCCCCATCTTCCGATAAAATCCTAAGTTTAACTGGGAAAGTACATTAAATTTTGAAATAGTCTCCACTCTTCTTTTGTTATCCAGAAAAGCTTTAACTAAACCACTCCTATCTCGACCTTTTTCTAAATATCCATCCTGATTAACAGTCATCTCTAAAGGTGCATAAATAATAGATTCTCCCCAGAAATTCAATTCTCCCAAAAAACCATTAAATCCACTTTCCACGGCAAAGAATTGGTTCTGTTGAACTTCTTCCCATAAACCACATAACTGTAAAACTCTGTTTTTTTCTCCGATGTAACCTGCTGGAGAAAGAATAATTTCTGCACCCTTCAAAGCTAACCGGCGGGAAACCTGGGGATAAAAAACATCGGTAGAGACGATGATCCCCATTTTCCCCCCTTTTATCTCTTTTATTTCTACATCTATCCCCCGAGAAAGACCTAATTCTTTCTCCCAGCGAGCAAGATAAAGTTGAAATTGATGAAGTAATATTTCCCCCTGATAGATTAGACAAGAGGCATGAAAGATCTCTTTTCCTCTTCTTTCCCAGTAACTACCCGGACAAATTATTAAAGCATACTTTAAGGAAAACTCCTTTATCTGCTCTAAATAACTCTGGATATTCAATTCTCGTGACAAACTGTATAAATCTTTCAATGAAGAGGTAAGTTGCATATAAAAACAACCGGTAAATCCCGGGAAAACTATCAGCTCTATTTCTTCTTGAACAGCTTTTTTAAGATGACTTTCTATTTTCTCCCATAAATTTTCTGGTTGCTTTATCTCTTCCCATTCTTTCCGAGACCATTCTACCGAAGCTACTCTCATTTACACCTTCCCTCCTTAAATAAAGCTAGGTAAAGAGAATAAGCTAGATAACCTGCCCCGGTAGCAAAACCAACCCCTGTCTTGGCTTTTCCAGTCTTCCCATCAAAACTTTCCGAGAGAAGTCCGTGATCCATATCTGCTTCTTTCAAATAAAAAAGAGCTTTTTCTCTTCTTAAAGGATTAAGAAGGCTCCCACATAAACCTAAACCTGAAGGTGTATGAGGATGATGGTCGCAAGCTAACTCTTTAATTTTAGCCCCTCCTTGATAATAAGGATATTGAGTAGAATAATAGTAATCAATGGTATTTTTAAAGATTAAATCATCTGGTTTTACCCAACCATAAAAGACAAGCAATCCCAAGGATCCGGGTGGATCATTATACAACCTAAAATTACCCTTACCATCAGCCGACCATAAAAACATAGCCTTACCTTCTATCTCTCTGATTAGAAATCTCTGCACTCCCCGAGAAATATTTTCTATTTTTTCCTGAAGTAGATTAGCTTTTTTAATCTCTTTTCTTTTTCGATAAAAATCTTTTAAATTATGTAATCCCTTCCAGAGAATTATATTATCTATAGTAACCAGGGAGTATACAGCAGGATCATCAGAAGGTAATAAAAAAGTTCGGTATAGTCCGGTAGAAGAATCATATTCTTTTTCTATCCTTTCCTGTACCTGTTCCAGAGCTTTAATGAGGCTTAAATCCGAACAGCCATCTTCCCCTAAATCATTAATATAAATAAAATAGCTAGCAGCTCCATCCAGCTCAAAACCAGGGTATAGTACTGTCCCATCAATATAATGAGCATGTTCTCCGGGATTTTTGCTATGCAATAAAATCATTTCCCTTAGAAGATGACGGTAAAGGTAGGAGTCAATTAATTTAATAGCTGGCAAAGACCATAAAAAAATATCTCTTTCCCAGAAGGCTCCAGAAACATAATAGCGGGGACTTCGAGAAGTTAAAGCTAAATATCTATCGCTTTCTAAATCTTTTGCAATGGAATAAAAATAATTGAAGAATAAATTCTGATTTAACCTAACTTCTAATTGTTTATCTTGAGGATAAGTAATGGTCTTCTCTTTTAACCAATTAACTAACTCCTGATATATTTGTTTATATCCTTTTCTTTTTAAATGAATTAAGGTGGTAGCAGCACCATCCGCATCATAATTTACGCTGAGATAAAAACAATTTTGATTTTTTACTTTTAAATAACCGGATAATTTTTTTTCTTGCTTGACATAGGTAAACCCTTCCTCTCCTCCTAAGGCTAATGATATTGATATCCCGGCACCAACAATATTGAATACTGGACATTCTAACCACCGATCTAAGGTTATAAATTTTTTAACCTCCATTGGATGAGAGTTAAACCGTAATAAAGAAACATATTGCACATCTAAACATAAATCGACTTCAATTTGCTCAGAAGATTCCAGGGCATAGATTAAACCCTTCTCCTTCAAATCGGCATAGATCTTAGCAATTACTTTGATATTTCTATCTAAATAAAATTCTATGCAGGGAATATAATATTGTACCTGAGAAAATTTAGTTCTCTTAATCTTGAATTCTTGTCCCTTTTTAAAGAAACGTGGACGAAGTAGATATTCTGCTCCTTGTAATTCTATCAAGGCTTTATTAGAATAAGATACCACATTGATATTTTTTATAGTTCCATTTTTAGGATTAATAATGGGTAAACTAAGGTAATGATTTCCAGCATATAATATCTGTTCATTCTTATCTAACTCTATTGGTATGGTTAAAATTCGGTTTTGCATAATGCTATCCTCTTTGTCTTTTATCGGATAAATATGCTAATATTCCTTTCCTGGGTACCTAGAATTAAAATAAGAAAAAATAGTTGTAAACCTTTTCTAATGTTAAGTAATCCTTCTCACTCTTTAGGTATTCTATAAACTATACCGATAATGTCTTTTCATTTCCTGATTAAAAGGCAAAGCTAGTATTTCCTCGATCACTGCTTTCACTTGTTCAAAAGATTTCGTGCGAGGATCGCGAACTAGAATTTCTTCTAATATTCCTCTGTCTCCTGTGATAAAGGCTTCTAATGACCATTCCATTCTTAACATTCGAGGAAGTAGATACATTTCTAATATCCTCTTTGGTAAAGGAGGATCTATTTCTTCCGGACGAAGACCGGAACTATCTACTATTACGGGCACCTCTACTACTACATTTTCCGGTATTCCAGGGATTATTGGACCTTGATTAGGCAGATTTAAAATCAGCCTTTTCTGGTGATTATTTACCAGAGCATCAATCAGATAAATATGTTGCTCTCCGCTCATTTGATCAGGAGGAAATACTTTTAACAAATCTATCGAATCATTAGTAGAAAGTCGAAAAGTGTTTTCAGTCTGTTCTTTTAAGTAGTGATTCTGATACCAGTTCCATCCCAAATCAGAATCTGCCCCGCCCCAGGGCTCTCCATACCATTTCTTTTTAGTTTCTAAATTATAATGATATTTCCAGCTGCTATTCCTTACCGTATCACCAATAGGCATTCTCTTATAAAATTTATACATATCCAGAGCTGCCGGACTTAATTGGTCATCAAAAGGAGTCTTGGGTATCCATTTTTCTCTTTTCTCTACCATCCAACGATCAAGGATGGGATAAGCATCTTTACCCTGATATTTAAAACGGTTAAGCCAGATATTATGATTAAATCCTGCCACCTGCCAATCTATTTGTGGTAAATTCAACCCTAAATGTCGGGCTAAATCCTCTATGCTGTTGTGACCATGACAAATCCCTACTACTTTGATTTTAGAATAGCGAGATAATAAGGTTACCCCTTCTAAAATGGGATTAGCTGCTTGTAAAAGCCAAGCTTTAGGGCATAATTCTTCCATGGCATTAGCAATTTCCTGAAAGTATTTTAATTGATTATAATTACTCAGGGTATAATAATCAGAAACCATATTAAATTCCTGGCTGTCTATTCCCCTTGGATATCCGTATCTCTCACCAATCTTTCTTACTATTTCTAATTGCTTATGCCCCCCTATTAAAGCACTATTAATTACAAAATCCGCATCTTTTATGGAGTTCTTTAGATTGGTAGTCTTTTCGAAATCCAAATCAATTCTCAGGGCAGCTGCATATCTAGTAGCTAATTTATGCACTGCATTCAAACGTTCTTCATCAATATCCATCAGAGAAATAAAACTTCCCGACAAACCTCTAGTTTTACAAAAATCCCCTATTAGTCTCAAAGAAAAGACTGCACTTCCTGCCCCAATAATACTCAATTTTATTCCTGACATACAAAAATTAAATCCTCCTGTTATGGTTTAAAATCAATAATATTAGCGATAATAGGCTAACTATTTTCCCCAGCTATATTAAAATTATAACCGATTTGAAATAAATTGACATCCTTTTCGGTAAGTTTTTTACAAAACAAGAGACGCTTCTTTATTCAATATTTTTAGTTCATAAACTAATTTCACTTCTTTTTCCATAGGTAACTTGCAGTTTCAAGAAAGTAGAAGTTTTAACAATAATAATAGTGATGGCATTGAGCAATGAGCTTAATGTTAATAATTGAAGTTTTAATATTAGCATTACCAACTTCCTATGTATTGGGAAGAAAGAAGATTCCAGGTAAAAAAATATTTATGTTAATAGTTTTATTACCCATCATTATGCCAGGTATGGTGGTAGCCCTTTTTCTTAGTAGGTTTTTTTCAGCTTTAAGATTAAGTCAGACCTTTATTGGCTTATTATTTGCTCATACCCTTATGGCTTTGCCTTACATGATAAGAGTAATGACCACCAGCTTTTAAGCAATACCTCAAGATATAATAGATGCTGCTGAAAATTTAGGAGCAAATACTTTTGTAAAAATAAAAGATATTTTTTTACCTATGATTAGACCTGGATTATTAGCGGGTATTATATTTGCATTTACGGTTAGCATTGAAGAGTTTAATCTCACTTTTGTAATTGGTACTCCGACCTTTGAAACAATACCAACTATTCTTTATTCATTTATGGGTTATTATTTTATTCGAACAAATGCTTCAGTAGTAGCATTAATTATGATGACTCCGAATATAATTATGCTTTTTCTTGTAGAACGTTTTTTAAAATCTGAATATTTAGCAGCATCTTTAGGAAAAATGTAATTCAAAGATTTAGAATTCGCTTCCTAATAACAGTTTATAATAATCTAACTTACTTTTTTTACCTCTAACTAAAAGCCTTATACTATAATTAGATAGTGTAACATTAATAAGAAGCTAAAAAAAGTTAAAAAGTAGAAGTATTGTTCAAGTCCCATAATTAAATAGTATTTTGGTTTAATTTAATTACCAAAAGGGAAACTTATATATGAAAATGGAGCAGGCTTGATTTTTATTTTATCCTGTATTTTCCCACTGCTTCAGTTAATTTATGTCCTTCTTTCAAATATTTCATTATTTTTCTTTCGCTATCTTCTATTTTTTCGGCCAAAGATAATATTTCCTCTAATCGATTTTGAGGTATTACTACTACCCCATCGTCATCACCAAAAACATAATCCCCGGGATTAATTAATATCCCGCCACAAATAATAGGAATATTATAGCCTATAGTAACTAAGCTTTCCCCAGCAGATGGGACAAAACTTTTACAAAAAATTGGGAATCCCATCTTTTCAATCTAAAGAATATTTCCAGGAACTTAAATCCAAACATGATAGCAAAAAATAATTCAGACCTTTCTTACTCTGCAATTTATTACAATTTCAAAATTATTATTGCTAATTATAATAATTGAGATCCATACTTATATCAATATTATTAATAAATTTAATTTTATTTTAAACTAATTTAGTAGTTGGCTTTTTATTTTAAAATTAACTAAAATTGGCCAAAAAAATATCCATCGCAATTTCGAATATTACCAATTTGCATAAAATTTCTGTATAGCTTATCATCTTCCCCGTAACAAGTTATTCCAAATACAATAAATTAATTAGAGTAGAATATTAAATAATAATTCTGGATGTAGGAAAAAATTGCAAAGAGAGAATTATATCCCCTATGTTGCGTTTTTCTGTCTTTAAGGAAACAATATTTTAATAATTTTCTTAACTTCTTCATTTATGACCTGATAGGATATCTCCAAGCCTTGACGTTTACCAGCAATAATCCCCGCAGCCTTTAATTTAAAAAGATGTTGAGATATAGTTGATTGAGGCAAACCAAGGCATTCTTGGATACTGGTTACATTGCTCTCTTTTTCTATTAACCCCTTCGCTATACATAACCTTATTGGATGGGCCAATGCTTTTAATAGTTCACTTTTTTGATTAAATTCTGGATTATTTTTCATCGAATCATCTATCTTTTTATTATTTTTATTTCTTTAAATAAATAAATTGGTATCAGCTGTTTCTGCAGCAGCAAGATAGGTAGCCACTCCCCCTATTTCTATTCCCTCGATAAGTTCTTCTTTTTTTATACCCATTAACTCCATAGACATACTACAAGCAATAATTTTTACTCCCTGTTCCCGGGCTTGTTCTATTAATTCTTCCAGAGAAGTTACATTGTTCTTTCTCATAATATATCTAATCATTTTTGCACCTAATCCACCCATATTCATCTGGGATAATTTCAATTTTTTAGAACCTTTGGGCATCATCATACCGAACATACGTCCTAAAAGATCTTTTTTCACTTTTCCACCGTGGGATTTTCTTAAAATATTAAGTCCCCAAAAGGTAAAGAACATGGTTACTTTTCTTCCCATTGCAGCAGCACCATTGGCAATAATAAAAGAAGCGATTGCCTTGTCCAAATTGCCACTAAAAATTACAAAAGTTTTATCATTGTCACTGCTTTTTATTTCTCTATCGGTCAAATTTTCTTTTGCTTGAAAATTTCCCTTTTTAATCCAGGCCTTAATAATCTTTTCCTCTCTTTTTATCCTTAAAAGTTGATTGCCAGTCCGCTCACACCAAGACTTTAGATCTACACCAAAAGCTGGATCAGTCGCACTTATTTCTAATATTTCTCCTGTTTCTAATTCCTCTAAACCTTTAAATACCTTCATAATTGGCCCTGGGCATTGAAGACCACAGGCATCTAATTTAATTTTAACCTTTATTTGATTATCTTCTGAAGTAGGAGATGGTTCACTTGCTTTAATTAAATCTGTTTTATCTATCTTTTCATATTGATAAACATCCGGATTATCCTGCTTTTGTACTGCTGGGAAATAGGTTTTATATCCACCGCTGAGGTTTTTAACCTTTTTATATCCTTTTTGCTTCAAAATCCTATAGGCTACATATCCTCTTAAGCCTACCTGACAGAAGATGATGATCTCCCGGTCTTTAGGAATTTCATTTAACCTATTTCTTATTTCATCCACTGGAATATTTTTTGCACCCTTAATAGTTCCTAAACTATATTCTTCAGGAGTTCTCACATCAATTAGCATGGAATTTTCCGGGTTTAACTTCTCTATATCGTGCCAGTGAATTATCTCACTATCCCCTTTTAAAAGATTAGCAGCCACATATCCGGCCATATTTACTGGATCCTTGGCTGAAGAATAGGGTGGAGCATAAGCCAGTTCTAGCTTCTCCAAATCATAGACTGTCATTCCAAACCTTATTGCGGTAGCAATTACATCTATTCTTTTATCTACTCCATCATAGCCTACTATCTGAGTACCTAAAATCCTTCCATTCTCCTTAGAAAAGATTATTTTAATTGACAAAGGAAGGGCTCCTGGATAATATCCAGCATGAGATGCCGAATGAGTAAAAGATTTTTCATAAGGAATATGAAATCTTTTGAGTATTTTTTCATTATTCCCAGTAGCTGCTACGGTCATTTCAAATATTTTCAAAATAGAAGTACCTTGGGCACCCTCGTATTCTTCTATCTTTCCACAAATATTGTTAGCAACAATCCTTCCCTGTTTATTAGCTGGTCCAGCCAGAGGAATAAGAGCAGGATTCCCATTAACATAATCCACCACTTCGATAGCATCTCCAATTGCATAAATATCAGGATGGGAAGTTCTCAGAGTACGATCTACTTTTATACCACCTCTTTGGCCTATTTCTACCCCTGCTTCTTTCGCCAGAGTAATTTCGGGGCGTACTCCTATGCCAATTAAAAGCATATCGGTCTTTATTTCCCTACCACTTTTCAATTTGACCAGAGAAAACTCCTGGCGGTGTTCAACTTCCTTTATCTCATCATTTAAATAAAATTCTATCTTCTTTTCCTTAAGATGCTGGTGAACTAAAGAAGCCATTTCAGTGTCCAGAGGAGCTAACACCTGGTTAGCTAACTCAATTATGATAATGGCTACTCCTCTTTTATGAAGATTTTCAACCAGCTCCATTCCAATAAAGCCCGCACCCACCACTACTACGCTTTTAGGATTGTGTTCATCTACAAAATTTTTAATAGCCAAAGTATCGGGAATATCCCTTAAAGTAAATACATTGGGAGCATCAAATCCCTTAATCGAAGGCTTGATAGGAACTGCTCCGGGGGAAAGAATTAGTTTATCATAACTTTCTCTATAGGTCTTCTTGTTTTTAATATCGTAAACATCGATTTGTTTTTTTTCAATATCAATACCTTTAACTTCATTTAAGACTCTTACATCGATATTAAACCTTTTTTTCATGGCTTCAGGAGACTGTACTATGAGATTTTCACTCTTTTTAATTACCTCACCGATATAATAAGGGAGACCACAATTGGCAAAAGAAATATATTCTCCTCTTTCTAAAATAATTATTTCTGCTTTTTCATCAAGCCGCCTAAGGCGGGCTGCTGCGCTTGCTCCTCCCGCAACTCCTCCTATAATGAGCACTTTCATGGCAATTCACTCCTTCCAAGTGAAATATATCACAATATTTGTATATTATGATATTATGAATTTTTTGTCAAGCAAATAAACGCACTATTTCTCGAAATTTCAGATCAAACTTAAAGAAATTCGCTGGTAATTAGAGTAAAAAAAATTCAATCAATATCTAAACACCAATTTAATGGTCTGGCAATTTATATTGTTTATAAGAAATTAGCTTCTTATGAAAAAAACAATAAAACAAAGTTTTATAGAATTATTTATAGGATATATTTAACTATTTAATTAAAAGAGGTATAATATAAAAACTTAATTTTTTTCTTGATAAAGTTGTTAAATTAACGGATCCAATTACTATGGTAAAAATTTAGTATTTATATCATCAAATTTTGATCTTTAAAAAATTATCATTATTAAGTAATATAAGGAATTTTAAAAAATGGGTAAGGATATTAAAGGAAGACTTCTGGTATTATGCGCTGCTTTTTTATGGAGTACCAGCAGTTTATTTATCAAGAAAATTCCAGCTCATCCATTGTTTATTACCTTTGCCAGAGCAGCTATTGCTGGTTTAACCTTATTGCCTTTTATACAATTGAAGAGAATAAGGTTAAATAAATATTTATTTGGATATATTATAATCAGCACCATTACGGTTAGTACCTTTGTTATTGCTAATAAATTAACTACTGCAGCAAATGTTATTGCGCTTCAATATACCGCTCCTCTTTATTTATTTATTTATACTATATTTACAAAAAAAGAAATACTGGGGTATCATAATACTATACCGATAATTTGTGTAACCATAGGTATTAGCTTATTTTTAATGGAACCTAATCAGGATAGCAGTAGCTTAGGGAATATAATTGCTCTAAGCAGTGGTATGGCTATGGCGATAGGCATGATATTTCTCCACCTTCTATCTAACCAATCTGCTGTAGAAATAGTCTCTTTAACTAACCTGGGAACAGCCTTATTAATTCTACCTTTTATTCCTTCAATAATCTCGACGATTTCTTCTTTAGAGATAAAAGAGTGGCTTTATCTGTTTTATCTCGGGGCTATACAGATAGGTCTGGCCTACCTTTTATTTACTAATGGATTAAAATACATAAATCCATTAAATGCTTCAATAATAACTTTGACTGAAGCTATATTTAATCCGCTATGGGTGTTTTTCTTTTTAGGAGAAAGGCCATCTATTTATGGCCTAGTAGGTGGAGTTATAATCCTGGCATCTGTAGCTTCCGATGCCTTATTTAGAAGAAAGGCTTTAAAAAATAAAAAGTCTTATAGTCTGTCTTCGTAAACAGAGAAGCATTGTTTTATTCAATCCCCTTATATCTTTAATAGTTTAGCGGATTATGATAAAATAATTTTATGAGTTGCTTTGCTTATTTTTAAGTTTAATAAATTATCGAAAGTTCAGGAGAATCAAAAATGGAGAACATAACCATTTACTATGACCCTTCTCTAAAAGATCCATCTATGATTATTGGCTTCTCTGGCTGGATGGACGGAGGAGAAGTCTCCACCGGGGCCATCCAATACCTGAGGTTTATTCTCCAGGCTAAGAAATTTGCCCAGATAGAACCACAAAAATTTTATCTCTTTAACTTCCCGGGGGCAATGACAGAAGCAGCTCAGTTTAGACCTTATACTAAAATCCAGGAAGGTTTGATAGTAGAATTTCAGTATCCCCAAAATGAATTTTTTTATGATGAAAAAAATAACTTGATTCTCTTTTCTGGTAAAGAACCCAATATTAATTGGGATGAATACACCAATTGTTTTTTTGCTTTAGGAGGAAGATTGGGAGTAAAAAATATCTATTTTGTGGGAAGCGTAGCCGGTCCCGTACCTCATACCAGAGCAGTAAGATTGTTCTGCTCTACTTCTAATCAGCCGCAAAAGATAAGACTTCAGGAACTGGGATTTCGCTTTAGCAATTATGAAGGTCCAGCTAGTATTACTACTTTGCTAGCGTGGAGAGCGGAAGAAAAAGGAATAACCATGACTAACCTAGTAGCAGAAATACCTATTTACATTCAAACTAGAAATCCTAAAGCCATTAAAGCAGTAATAGAAAAATTAAATCAGTTATTAAATATGGATATCAACCTGATAGATTTATCGGTAAAAAGCAGCCATTTCGAAAAAAAGATTGATGAATTAATCCGTCTCCAACCACTTCTTGCTACCCAGATTAAAAAACTAGAAGAGAATTATGATCAGGAATTTTTCGAGGAAAGAGGTGGATTTGAAGAGTGGCTAAAAAAACATGGAATTGATAAATTATAAATCTCCATCCATTTTAACGCTTTAGATATGTTTTTAAAAATAACCCCTTAATTCTGATAATCTTTTTATCACTAAAATTCCTAATTTTTTCAACCTTCTATAGCTCTGGTGGCCCTGAGCAATTAATAAGCAATCACAGCCTATTTCCTTAGAAACAGCATAATCATGAAAAGTATCCCCAATCAAGATTGCCTCATCGGGGTTTATACTTAATTCCCCTAGACACTTCTTAGCAACTTCTGTTTTATCTTCAGTATAATGATTTTCCAATCCAACTATCCTGGTAAAATATTTTTCAATTCCGTAATATTTTATCTTTTCTTTTAATGTTTCTTCCTGAGAGGCAGAAAGAATAGATTGAGTTATTCTATGCTCGTGAATTTTTTTTAGAATACTTATTGCGCCAGCAAATAATTTACATTTGCTAAAATGAGTATAATATTCCTGGACAAATTCCATAGCCAACTCTTCAAACGGTTCTTTTGAAAACTCGAATCCCACTCTGATATAAAACTGAATTACAGGAAAATCAAAAACTTCTTTATACTTTCTCGTGCTTAACTGTGGTAACCCTCTTTTCTTTAGCATTTTATTAATTACTTTTACCGCTAACCAGACATCATTGATTAAGGTTCCGTTCCAATCCCAAAAAATATGCTTATATTCTCTTATCTTTTTTAACATCTTTTTCTCCTCAATCTTATCCTCTAATCTATCTATTTATCCTTTAATATTTGATCTTTTTTGCCAAGTAATATTGCTTGCCGAAAAAAACATTTCTAGCTCGCCTTTTTCGTAAAGATAAGCTAAATAAGATTTTACTGTACTGGAAATCAGAAGATATTGATTGGCATCAAAAGTTAGATTATATTTCTTACTAAGCCCTTCTAGTATTAGATGAAGAGTGGTCGGCTTCGCACAAAGAGAGAGAATTACTGAAATTATCTCTTTAATTTTATCACGATTTAGAGTTATTAGATTTTTTATATCCTTCGTCATTATTCCATGGCTAGGCACAAATACTTCTGCTTCCAGAGCTTCCAATCTCTCTAGCGTTTGAAGTTGAGAAGCTAAATCATAAAAGAAACAAAAATGATATTTATGGATAATTCTTTCTGGGAATAAGGCATCCCCTAAAAATAATACATTATCTGGTGTTTTTACTCCGATCATTTCAAAAAAATGACCTGGTAAAGGAATGGCTTCTAAATCAGTATCCAATATCTTCCCACTGGAAGGAATGATATCCGTAATCTTTGCAGGAGTAGCCATTAAAAATTTATTGGTAAAAGTAGAACAAGGAAATCCCCCCCAAAGAAAAGCAGGTTCAAAAATTGGATTTTGAATAAAGGCCGCCTCTAATTGAGTGGCTGCTATTCGGCAATTGCTCCTTCTTTGAATATAATTATTGCCTCCTATATGGTCAGCATTAGAATGGGTATTGATAATCATCTTTATTTCCCATCCTTTTTCTTTTAATAATTTAATTATCTGCCTCCCAGCCTCTTTATCATTTCCAGAATCGATTAAAATTACCCCTTGATTATTCACATATACCCCTATATTGGTCGGAGCTGAAATTATATAAGTATTTCCTGAAATCTTTTGTAATTCCAAACCCATTATACTTATCTCTCCTTTTCATTCTTAAAATAAATCATTTTACTCTCCTCCAAGCCTGTTAGAAACTTTCTGAACATTTTCTTTCTCTGATGGAAATATTCAAAAACTTTTGTCTATTTTATCAGATTTTTAAACTCAACCAAATATCCTACCCTTAAAAAATAAATAAGATCCCCTTTTCTAAATTTTCTTATTAATATCATCATATTATAATCAAAATTTCCCTAATTATTTTTGCAAAACTTATTGACTTTTTTATTCAACTTGTTATATTCAATAACAATCATCACTAACTTAACCTTTTAAAAATATTTTGTAAAAAATCATATTTTATAATAAATTAAAGTATATTATAATGTATTTAAAAAACTTTATAGAAAGAAGGGAAAGTAAATTATGGCTGAATCATCATCTAATGATAAACCTCTCCAGCGAAAGAAGAAATTTAGAGAAAAGAAAACGTTACTCGGGCCGGTGTCCGATTTAGAACAATACGTCAGACCTGACTGGTGGAGTAGAATCTTTAATTACTTATATTTAAAGACTGATGGGGATGTAGTAGATGATTCAAATATTACCTCTGAAGAAGTAGACCTCTTTTTAAATATCCTCAAACCCTCTTTAGAAGACAAAATTCTTGACCTTTGTTGTGGTCAAGGTAGACATTCTCTAGAATTAAGCAGAAGAAATTTTCTAAATATAGAAGGATTAGACCACTCACATTATCTTATCCAAAAAGCAAAAGCTCAAGCAAAAAGAGAAAATCTGGGAGCGAAATTCAAAGAAGGCGATGCCCGTAAAATGCCATTTACTACTGATTTCTTTGATATAATAATGATTTTAGGAAACAGTTTTGGTTATTTTGAGACTATTCAGGATGACTTAAGGGTTTTAAAAGAAGTGTTCAGGACCCTAAAACCCTGGGGGAAATTACTTATCCAGGTTAGCGATGGAGATTATTTAAGGGAACATTTTCAATCCCGCTCCTGGGAATGGATAGATAAAAAGCATTTTGTTTGCAGAGAACGTTCGCTCTCCCTGGATAGACAACGCCTGATCTCCAGAGAAATAATTACTCAAATAGAAAAGGGAATAATTGCTGATCAATTTTATGCTGAACGGCTTTATTCACAAGAAAATCTAGCTGAACTTTTAGCCACTGCTGGTTTTAGTGAAATAACTTCCCACGGTTCATCCTCTCCTCAATCAAAAAGAAATCAGGACCTGGGAATGATGGGAAAATGTTTAATTGTTACTGCTATTGCCAAAAAAGAATGGACACCAGTCAGAAAAAAAGTTAGTCAGCAGTTAAAAAATATAGTAGTAATTCTTGGAGATCCTAGTAAAACTGACTATTTAAAACCTTCAGCTGTCTTTGATGATGACGATCTTTATACCATTAATCAGTTAAAATCAGAATTGGCTGAAATTAAAGATTTTAGGTTCACCTATTTAAGCACTCATGATACCTTAATCAGTGACTTAGCAAAACTTAAAGAAAAAGGTAAAATCGATTTAGTTTTTAATCTCTGCGACGAGGGTTATAATAATGATGCCCGTAAAGAATTGCACATTCCCTCCCTATTAGAAATGGTTAATCTACCTTACACCGGTTCAGGCCCCCAGTGCCTGGCTTTCTGTTATGACAAATCCTTAGTTCGTGGAATTGCAAGAGAAATGGATATCCCGGTACCAGAAGCCTTTTTTATTAAACCAGATGACGTTATTTATGAATTATCTTTTAATTTCCCCGTAATAATTAAGCCCAATTTTGGCGATTCCAGTTTTGGTATTACTCAGAGGAGTGTAGCTAATAACTATGAAGAAGTAGTAAATGCCATCTCCGAAATCAGGGAGAAGTTTGGCTATGACAAACCGATACTGATAGAAGAATTTCTTACCGGGAAAGACTTAAGCGTAGGTATTATAGGAAATCCCCCTGAATCCTATACCATATTGCCTATCATTATGGCAGACTATTCTGTCTTACCAGAAGATCTCCCCAAAATATGTGGTTATGAGTCTAAATGGTTACCCGATACTCCCTACTGGAAGATCAAATCTATACCAGCCAATCTTCCTGAGTCTATTGAAAAATTTATTATTGAATGTTGTTTGAAGCTTACAGAAAGATTAGAATGTAGAGACTACTGCCGATTTGATTGGAGGTTGGATAATAATGGCACTCCAAAACTATTAGAAGTAAATCCCAATCCTGGTTGGTGTTGGGACGGTCATCTTACAAAAATGGCGGAACTAGCTGGTATATCTTATAGAGAAATGCTCAGAATGATTTTAAAAGCTAGTGAGCAAAGGCTTAACCAGCTTAAATCAACTTAGCATTTTCATCAGCTTAGATAATCAATTTTTATTTTTTAAAAACAGCTTACAATTTTTTATATATTATTCTTTAGAGAATAATCCATCATATTTTTTCAATTTTACATCAACGGATTCATCAATATTTTTCATAAATGTTCTTTTTATAATAATTCATTTTACTAATCTTCTAATAGAGTTTTAGGTATAGGTAAATATTTTTCTAATATTTTAAGGTCTAAATAATACTCTTAGCTCCTGATAAAACTTAAAACTATTGAATTAACAATTCAGCAATTTGAACTGCGTTTAAAGCTGCACCTTTTCGTAAATTATCGGAGACTATCCACATTACTAATCCTTTTTCTGTAGAGATATCTTCTCTAATTCTCCCCACAAACACCTCATCTTTTCCTTCTGCAAATAAAGGCATAGGATACTTAAAGTTTTCTGGATCATCAATTACTTTAATTCCCGGAAATTTAATTAATAAATCCTTTACCCTCTGGACTGATACTTTTTCTCTCGTCTCTAGGTGTACTACTTCAGAATGCGCTCGATAAACTGGAACTCTTACCGTAGTAGCTGCAACCTTTATCTTCTGATCTCCCATTATTTTTCTGGTTTCTTCCAACATCTTTATTTCTTCTGAGCTATATCCATTTTCTTTAAAAGAACCAATATGCGGAAGAAGATTATGGGCAATTTGATAGGGATAAGCGCTAACTTCTATTCCTTTCCCTTTTACTATAGCCTCGGTCTGCATTCTCAATTCTTCAATGGCTTCCTTGCCAGTGCCAGAAACACTCTGATAGGTAGCTACTACTACTCTTTCTATCCCTACTGCATCATATATTGGTTTTAAAGCTACTACCATTTGAATAGTAGAACAATTGGGATTGGCAATAATTCCCTTATGCCATTTTACATCCTGAGGGTTTACTTCCGGCACTACCAAAGGAACCTCTGGATCCATTCGATAATATTTGCAGTTATCTATAACTACTGCTCCTTGCTTTACCGCAAGTGGCGCAAAATGTTTACTCACCTCGTCTCCTGCCGAAAAGAGGGCGATATCTATTCCAGCAAAAGAGTTATCTTTTAACTCCTGCACGGTTACTTTTTCACCTCTAAAATTATATTCCTTTCCCTCTGATCTACTGGAAGCAAGTAGAATTAAATTCTTTACCGGAAAATTTCTTTGCTCTAAAACCAGTTTCATCTCTTCTCCTACCGCACCGGTTGCCCCTACTACTGCAATATTATATTTTCTCATTATTCTTTACCTACTTTCTCTAGATTAAATTCCTTATGGATTGCCCTAACCGCGTCCTCAATTTGAGAGGAATTAATCAAACAAGAAATTCTTAAATTAGAAGTACTAATCATATCAATATTAATCTTCTCTCTTGCTAGGGCTCCAAACATTCGAGCAGCAATAGCCGGATCACCAGTGATTCCTGCTCCAATAATAGACACCTTAGCCACTTCTAGATCATAAATTACTCCTCGGGCATTAATTTCCTCAGCTACTCTTTTAGTAATCTGAATTGCTTTTTCAAAATCACTAGAAGCCACTGTAAAGGCTATGTCGTTCACTTCATTTCGGTGAGAACTTTGAATAATCATATCTACTATAATCTCTTTTTCGGCTAAAGCTTTAAAGAGCTTATAGGCTATACCAGGAGTATCCGGAACAGATTGGACAACAATTTTCCCAACCTTAATCTCCTGAGTTACCCCCCTTACCTCTACTTTTTCTATCATCTTATTAACCCCCTCAATAATGGTTCCTTCTCCCTCAACAAAAGAAGATTTCACAGCAACTTTTACTTGATAATTTCTAGCCACATCTATAGCTCTATAATGCATCACCTTCGCACCCAAGTTAGCCATTTCAGACATTTCATCATAAGATATTTTGGGAATTCTTCTAGCTTCTGGAACTATATGCGGATCAGCAGTATAGACACCATCTACATCAGTGTATATCTCACACCTCTTAGCCTTTAATTGCGCGGCCAAAATTATGGCGGTTGTATCTGAACCGCCTCGGCCTAGAGTAGTAATATCTCCTTTAGTATTAATCCCCTGAAAACCAGCTACTATTACTATCTTACCACTGGATAAGGCAGACTTTATATTCTCTTCGTTAAGAGCAGTTACCTTTGCCCTAGTATGAATTTCATTAGTAATTATTCCGGCTTGGCTTCCAGTAAGAGATATTGCTTTGCCTCCCTGAGAATGGATGGCCATAGTTAACAAGGCAATAGAAACCTGTTCGCCGGTGGAAAGCAACATATCCAATTCTCGATCATCAGGATGGGAAGTAATCTTTTGTGCCATATTAATTAATTTATCGGTAGTCTTACCCATAGCCGATACTACTACCACCAATTTACCATTTTCCTTAGTTTGATCTATTATCTTCTTGGCTATCTTTTTAATTCTTGCAATATTAGCAACCGAACTCCCTCCATATTTTTGGACTATTATTTCCTCCATCTATCCGACCATCGCTCCTTTTTTTCTACATTCCCTTAATATTATAATCAATAGTTCTATTTTTTACCCTTCAAGTTAGAAATTAATTACTGAAACCCCTTCCTGATCTGGCTCTAAAGTTAAAATCCGACAACTTACTCCAGCTTTGACAAAGACATCTTTCATTACCTTTTTTATAGTTTCTTCTGAACCTTTGCGAGTAAAAGATAGGAGGGATGGACCTGAACCACTCATAGCCACTCCCCCCAAACTAATTTTTTTTATTTTATAAAATAACTCTTCCAGTCCCGGAATAAAAGGTATCCGATAAGGTTGATGAAGTTTATCCTGCATTGCTTCGCTCAGCACTTCCCAATTAGAATTATTCAAAGCATTTACTAAAAGGGCAACTCTGCCTATATTATATACAGCATCATTTAAAGGTATCTTAGCTGGTAAAATTTCTCGCATCATTCTGGTATTCAAAGTAAAATCAGGTACCGCTAAAATCAGGCTCAACTCCTCAGGAAGTTTTATCTTATTCCACTTTATTCCCCCTTGTTCAGATTTATAGGCAATAGTTAGGCCACCTACTAAAGCGGGAACCAGGTTATCCGGATGTTCTTCTAAGTGAAAGGCTAATTTCAATATTTCAGTTGGATCTAGATTCAGATTAAGAAGTTGAGCAGCACTTATTATCCCCCCCAATATGGCAGCAGCACTACTACCTAATCCTCTACCTACTGGTATTTCGTTAATTACTTTAATTTTTAAACCGCTTTGAGGATTAATCTTTTGTTTCTTTTTTAAAACAAGATTTATTGCTTTCCGAATTAGGTTGGCCTGTTGGGTAGAAAATTCCTCTGCTCCCTCTCCTTGAAATTCCAAATCTATTTTCTTTCCAGGATTATATTCGCATTCTAAATAAAGATATAGTTTCAAAGCTATGCCCAGACAATCAAACCCTGATCCTAAATTAGCAGAAGTAGCTGGGATCTTTACTTTAATCATAATATTCTCCTCATTTCGGCTCAAATTTGTACTACTCGAATTACTTTCCCAATATTCTCTACGCAATCTAGATTGGTTACTTCCCTTAAAGCCTTCTGTACACTTCCCTCTCGTGCAAGGTGGGTGAGAAAAACGATATCCACTATCTCACCAGCCTCCCCTTTTTGAATTACTGAAGCGAAACTTACCTGATTTCGAGCAAAAGAGCTTGCAATTTCAGCAAGCACTCCAGGCCTATCTTTTACTCTAATTCTAAGATAAAAGGAAGATTTAGTCTCTAGGAAGTTCTTAATTTCCTTTTTCTGAAAACAATTATAATAATTATGATAATGATTAAAATTATTAGCTATTTCTATAATATCACTGACCACCATACTACCGGCTGGTAATGAGCCCGCCCCTAAACCAGAAAAAGTCAAATCTCCAAAATCTTCTCCACACAGTAATATCCCATTATATACTCCATTAATATTGGCTAAAGTATGGCGGGATGAAATAAAAGCAGGGTGTACCCTTATATCCAGATAATGATTATCTTCTTTGGCTAAAGCTAACAGTTTTAGAGTATAACCCAATTCTTTACCATATTGAATATCTAGAGGAGAAATATCTTCAATCCCTTCATAGTAAATTTGACGTGGATCAATCTTGGCTCGAAAAGCAATAGTAGAGAGGATAAATATCTTATTAAAGGTATCAAAACCATTAATATCCTTGGCTGGATCTGATTCTGCATATCCTTTATCTTGGGCTTCTTTTAATATCTCTTTAAAATCCTTACCTTCTTCGCTCATCTTACTGAGTATATAATTAGTAGTCCCATTTAAGATAGCCACAATCTCTTTCAATTTATAAGAAGTAAGAGAACGAGTAACTGCCCCAATAATAGGTATAGCACTAGCAACGCTGGCTTCAAATAAAAAATACCTTTTATTCTTTTTTGCTATATCCAATATTTCATATCCAGCTCGGGCAATTACTTCTTTATTGGCAGTAACTACATGTTTTCTAGATTGAAGAGCTTGAATAATATAACTCTTTGCTGGTTCAAATCCACCAATTAATTCTACAATTATATCTATTTCAGGGTCATTTAATACCTCTTCAGCCGAATTAGTAAATAATTCACTATATTGTACATAGGAAGGTGGTATCTTGTTTATATCTTTATCTACAATCTTTTTCACTTTTAATTGCTGGGGATAAATTTTCTTTCCGATAAAGTCTTTATTTTCTTCTAATATTTGAATAACCCCTTGTCCAACTGTTCCCAATCCTATTATACCAATATTAATATTGTGATTTTGAGTGTTTTGTTTTTTCATGATTACTTTCTTCCCATTTATTAGCTTTTAAAATCAATTCAAAAATTGAATTATATATTTTTTAGTTATTAATATATAAAAAAATCTTTCGCCTTTCTAATAAAGACGAAAGATTTTCGCGGTTCCACTCTATTTCTCTGAAGAAAAATTATTCTTTCAGAACTCTCTTCTGTGGCAATAAGGGGCCAACCCAAAAGATTTACTCTTCTCGCTAGATTCACCTTTAGCCTCAGGGCTGGTTTTTGGTTATTACCTACTCTTCCCTTCAACGGCTGATTATTAATTTTTGATATTTTAACACCTAAATTAATTTTTGTCAAAATTTTCTATTTTTGGTCAATTTTTAAACTAACTGCCGCCTTCTAATAATTTTTATAGATCAAATATTTTACCCGGGTTTAGAATATTATTGGGGTCAAAAGCTTTTTTAATCTTACGCATTAATTCTAATTCAACTGGACTAACAATTAGTTTCATATATGGTTTACGTTTTAAACCTATTCCATGTTCTCCACTAATAGTGCCACCCATTTTTTGGGTAGACTGGTATATCTCTTTCAAAGCCTTTTTTTCAATTTTATTCCATTCTTTCATAGAGCTTTCTGGATTTTTAATTAGATGAGCATGAATATTCCCATCACCAGCATGACCGTAACAAGGAATTTGAATATTATACTTTTCAGATATTCTCTCTAGCTCTATTATTAAATCAGGGATAGCTGCAATGGGAACTACAATATCTTCTATGCTTTGATGAGGATTAGCTATCTTAAAAGCCTCAGCTATGTTTCTTCTTACGCTCCAAACTCTTTCCTGAGTAGTATAATTATCAGCAACGTAGACTTCAATTGCACCTTTATTAATACACAATTCACCAATGGTCTCTGTTTCTTTTTCTACCTGCTCCTCTGTATTACCATCAACTTCTATCAAGAGCATAGCACCGGCAATTTGATAAGGTAAATGTTCATTTAAATATTCACAAGAGGTTTTAAAAGAGAGCTTGTCTATAAACTCAATGGAAGTAGGTATAATCCGAGTGCCGGTCATTATTTCAGGAACTATTTGAATGGCAGATTTAATATCCTTAAATAAAATTAACAAATCTTCCTTTACTCGAGGCAAAGGTAATAATTTAATTATCACTTTTGTAACTATCCCTAAAGTTCCTTCTGAACCTATTATCAACTGTTTTAGGTCATAACCAGTTACATCTTTAATCCTTTTACCGCCTAAATTTATAACTTCGCCAGTAGGAGTAACTACCTCCAAGCCCATAATATAGCGTCCGGTAACTCCGTATTTAACCGCCTTCCCTCCACCAGCATTTTCAGCAACATTACCACCTATATAGCAGGTCTCTACGCTCATAGGATAACCAGCAAAAAATAATCCTTCTCTGGCAATTTTTTCATTAATATCATTGGTAATCACTCCTGGCTCCAAAACTATCATCATATTTTGGTAATCTACCTCTAAAACTCTATTCATCTTTTCTAAAGAGAGGACAATGCCACCAAACACAGGTATTGCTCCTCCTGAAAGACCACTACCTGCTCCTCTAGGGGTAATCGGAATTAATTTCTTATTAGCCAATTTTACAATTTTAGAAATTTCTTCTGTAGTTTTAGGCGTTACCACAACTTCAGGCATATATTTATATTCTTCTCCGGGTGTCTCATCATGTGAATAAGCTTCTATCTTTTCCCTATCCTGAATAACATTCTTTGGGCCTAAAACCTCGATTAATTGATTTATAATTTCTTTAGTAACCGGATTATATTTCATTTTTCTTAATCTCCCTGGTTAGTTGTTCATTTAACTTTGGCAAAACCTCGAACAAATCACCTACTATACCAAAATCAGCTACTTTAAAAATGGGCGCTTCCGGATCATTATTTATGGCAATAATATTCTCTGCTGTCTTCATACCAGCTAAATGTTGAATAGCACCTGAAATACCTATGGCTATATATAATTTAGGAAGTACCGTTTTTCCACTTAAACCTACCTGATGAGGGTATGAAATCCACCCCCTATCTACTACGTCTCTAGATGCCCCAACAACTCCGCTTAAGTGTTTTGCCAGCTCACGTAGTAAATTAAAATTTTCTGCCTTTTTTAAACCTCTACCCCCAGAGATTACAATATCCGCATCTTGAATATTGATACATTCCTGCTCATTTTTCCGATAACCAATCCTCTCCACCCTACCATCTATCAACTCTGGATTAAGAGTAAGATTAATAATCTCGCCAATTCGTTTCTTGTCTTTGGGAAGAGGTTTTGTTGACTTTGGTCTTACTGTAGCCATCTGAGGTCGGTGTTTGGGAGTTTTAATTGTAGCTAAAATATTTCCACCGATAGCTGGTCTTGTCTGTAAAAGATTTCTCGTATCTCCTTCTATATCGAGTTCAGTACAATCTGCAGTTAATCCAGCATTAACCCTTACAGAAAGGTAGGGCATTAAAGTTCTTCCCCTGGTAGTTGCGGCGGCAAGGATAATTTCTGGTCGATATCTATTTACTAAATCTTCCACAACATTGGAATAGTTTTCCACAATAAAATATTCTAAGCGAGGATCGTTAATTAAATATACTTTATCTGCTCCTCTATATATAAGTTCATAAGCATCATTTTCTTCAATATGGTAGCCAATTATAATTGAAACTAATTCTTCTCCTAATTTATCAGCTAATTCTCGCCCTCTGCTTAATAATTCAAAAGATACTTCTTTAACTTTCCCTCGATCAGTCTCTGCAATAGTCCAAACCCCATAATAATTCATTAATAATTTGCTCCTTAAATCAGTTCTTTTTTTTGTATAAATTTTATCATCTTATTAACCGCTTCATCTAATGTCTTCTCATCACTTACTTTTAGAATTGTACCCTTTCTAATAACTTTCGGATGATCAATTTTTACTACTCTGGTAGGTGAACCATTAAGCCCTAATTCTGATTGCTTTAATCTCATATTCTTTTTTGACCATATCGGAATCATTATTTTTTTAGCCTTTTGCTTACCTTTTAAGGTAGGAAGACGAGGATAGTTAATCTCTTTTACTACCGTTAATAAGGCAGGTAAAGGCATTTTTAAAGTTTCATATCCTTCCTCAATTAATCTTTCTACTATAATGTATTTACTCTTAATTTCAATAATCTTACTAGTATAAGTAGATAGAGATAAACCCAAAAAAGAAGCAATCCCAGGACCTACCTGCCCTGTATCACCATCTGTAGCCCGCTCACCGGTTAGAATTAAATCGTAAGCTTTAATTTTTTTAATAGCTTCTGCCAAAACATAGGAAGTGGCTCTGGTATCTGATCCAGCAAATTCATTTCCTGATAACAAAATGCCATCATCACAACCCATAGCTATCGCTTCCCGCAAAGCCTTAACTGCCGAGGGAGGTCCCATAGTTATCGCTGTTACTTTCGCTCCATATTTTTCCTTCAATTGTATTCCTGCTTCAATAGCATATAGATCCAGGGGATTTATTATGCTTTCTACTCCCTCTCTGATCATTGTACCAGTTACTTCATCCATTTTAACATTGCTAGTTTCGGGAACTTGCTTAATTGCTATAATGATTTGTAACATAATTATCTCCTCTTATTAAAGAATCCTCTTTTAAAGATGATATATTATTAAAATTTCTTACCTTCCGTAGAGTCTGTGCTATATTTTCTGTAA
>DJVR01000026.1 GCA_002441285.1 Candidatus Atribacteria bacterium UBA6251
CCTCCTGGTATATTATCAAATAAATCTCGAAATTTCTTTTCACTCTTTTGTAAACTCTCTACCAATTTATAGTGCGAGGAAATATCTCGATAAGAAACAATAATCCCTTTAAATTCACCTCCAATTTTTACCCGAGAGGTAGAGATTACTACTGGTATTAATTTACCGTCTCTATTTCTCCTAATTGTCTCAAAAGAAATATTTCCCCTAAAAGATCTTTTAGATAAACTTTTTGCTTCTTCTCCTCTACCAGGAGGAATCATACTTAAATCATCAATATTTCTCCCTTTAATTTCTTTAAGAGTGAAACCAAAAAGTTTAGTAAAATTGGGGTTGAGATTTATCACCTTAAAATCTCTGTTAGTATAAACCAGGACTTCCGGACTATTTTTAAATAAACTCGCAAATTCTTCCTGACTAAGTTTTAAATCCGCCTTAATCTCTTCAAATTCAGTAATATCACGAGTGATAAAAAGTAACTCATTATTTACTAAACTCATTGAGCTCTCAAAATAGTTCCATTCTCCCTGCTTATTTCTAAAACGGTAGATAATTTTTTGAGGAAAAGTTATTCCTTCCCTTTTTAAAGGTCTTTTTGATCCAGTCCACAAATATTTTTCAAATAAAGGGGCTATCTTTTTTTGGTCTTCAGGATGAATAAATTCCCAGAGGGATTTTTGCAATAATTCCTCAGGTTTATAACCAGTTATCACTTTAATCGCGGGATTTACAAACTTATAGTCTAAACGGAGATTTGTTTCGTGTAAAGTAATAATATCACAAGAATTATTAAAGATTAAAGGAAGTAGTTCTTTAGAATCAATCAGTTCTTTTTGTTTTTCTGCATGTTTTTTAACCAGCTTCTCTAACTCTTTAACCTTGTGTTTGATTTTGGTTATTTGTTCTGATAATGGTTTTTTCTCTTGCATAAATATCCAAAATGAATAGGATAAATAATGTATGCAAAAAATAAAATAATAAATAAGAATTAGACTTTAGATAATTATTAAATACTAGATTATTATCTATCCTACTGGTTATTTTTAATTTAGGTAAACAAAAAATATATAAAATTATACCTTTGATGTTTATACTTTTTGGAAATAAAGATTGATTAATTAATAAAAATTATGATTTTTATTATAACATTCTTGATAAAAAACTGCAAATTTTAATCCCTTTCTTCTTATATTATTTATAAAATATTAAACACCGGGAATTCAAAACCTTGACAAAAATAAAAACTGAATTAAAATATACAAATGGAATTAAAAAGATTAATCTGTTATCTTTATGATAATTATTCGAGGTGATTTAGTATGCCCACTTATGAATATAAATGTAAAAATTGTGGAAATACCTTTGAAAAATTTCAATCTATAACCGAACCACCGGTTAAGATATGTAAGAATTGTAAGGGAGAAGTATATAGATTAATTAGTAAAAATGGTAATTTTATTTTAAAAGGTAGCGGATTCTATAGTACCGATTACCGAACGAATAAATTACCTTCTGAAAAGAAAGATTCTCCTGGTTTAAAACCAGAAAAGAGTAATAAAAAAGATACTTCACCTGTTTCAAAACCTGAATCCAAAAAAGAAAAATAAATAACAATTTTATTTCAGGAGGAAAATAACCTTTTCCACCATATTCCTCTTTTTTGTTTTAATTTTTTCTTTATTTCTAAAATACTGCTTTGGGCAGCTATTTCTCCTTCTCGAATACATTGTTCAGGTTTTGAAAAATCAGACCAGTGAAATCTTCCTACTTTAGGAGTAATTACTACATCGGCAAAAGACAACTGGAGCCTTCTCAAATAATTGGAAGTTATTTCATCACTCCTGAAAAGAATTTCTACTGCATTATTGAATTCATACTTTTTTTTCAATGAACTACTAACGCTTACCGCAATTACAAAATCTGCCCCTAATGTTCTAGCTGTTTCAATAGGAACAACCTCTACAATACCTCCATCTACTAAGATTTTTCTATTTAAGCTTATTGGAGGAAAAATCCCAGGGATAGAAGCACTAGCCAATAAAGCATTAAATAATTCACCATCCTGTAAGATTATCTTTTCTCCTTTAATTAAATCGGTAGCTACCACTGCAAAAGGAATTTTCACCTCAGCGAAAGTCCTATCCCCAACCAATTCTCGAAGAATTTTCCTTAGCTCTTCTCCTTCATTTAGATATTTATTTCGCAATTCCTGATTTAAGATATATCCTTTTTTTAATAAATCAGCAATCCTTTTTAAAAAAAGTGGCTTTTCCTTCCTTTCTTCTTGACTAAAATTTAAATTCAAATTAAAGGTATGTATTATCTCTGCATATTTATCAGCTATTTTCTTTATTTCTTCTGTATCCTTGTTTAAGGCATAGACTCCCCCAATAATTGCTCCCATAGAAGTACCGGTAATAATATCGATGGGGGTACGCTCTTTTTCTAAAGTTTTAATTACTCCTATATGGGCGAGACCGCGAGCACCACCTCCTCCTAAGGCTAACCCTATCTTTAATCTCTTACTGACCACTCTCTTCTCCTCTCTATTAGCTAACTATAAATTTAAATTTTTAAATGAAATATCTATTTAATTAGTACACCTAATATCTTTTTCATTTGCTGTAAGGCAAAATTATGCGCTTCTTGATCAAAAGAGGCTACTGCATCTTCCCATACTATTACTTGATAATCTAACATCCTCGCGCTAGCAGCAGTATAGAGAATACAGATATTGGTACAAACACCTACCAATACCAATTGTCTAATACTTTTTTCTCTTAAAGCAAGATCCAAGTCGGTTTGAAAAAATCCACTATATCTTCTTTTATGGATAATGATATCAGCTTTTTCGGGCTTTAATTCCGCAATAACTTCTGCTCCCCAGGTTCCCTTGATACAATGGGAAGGGAAAAGATCAAACTCTCGATCAGTATCAAGGTGACTATCATTAATATAGAAAATGGGGTCATTAACCCTTCGAAAATTTTCTATTCTTTTCTGAATGGGTAAAATAATCTCTGTTGCCTTCTTCCCAATATAGAGACTCCCTTCTTGATGAATAAAATCATTCAACATATCGATAACTAAAAGAGCTTTTTTAGCCAAGGAACTTCAACCTCCTATGTTTTTTTTCTTTCCTGCATCTTGGTAGTAAATTTTTCTAAATCAATAATATATCTTTCTACTTGTCCCTCACCAACTTTTTCTATTTCATCATAAGCTACCACCTCAAAAGTCAGTTTATTTCGAAAAATATCCTTTAAAGTAGCTTCAGCAGTCACAGTCATACCTAAAGGAGTAGCAGCCAGGTGAGTAATCGAAATACGGGAGGCTACAGTAATATAACCTTCTGGTAAAAGATCTTTAACCGAGTTGATGGCAGCAGAATCAAATAAAGCTACTAACATAGGAGTAGAAAAAGCAGGAACCATAGGCTGGGCGAACTTTTCTGCAGAATTTTCTTCATTAACTGTGGTTTGAGCAATTCCTTTTAGGCCTACTTTAAGT
Source organism: Candidatus Atribacteria bacterium UBA6251 (assembly GCA_002441285.1). Lineage (GTDB taxonomy): Bacteria > Atribacterota > Phoenicimicrobiia > Phoenicimicrobiales > Phoenicimicrobiaceae > UBA6251. The sequence goes on from DJVR01000026.1 coordinate 3,511, forward strand.
TTTTCAAATTCTACCATTGTCTTCCCTCCTCCTAAGATTAATAAATTCTTTTTTTCTTTTATTTAAATTCACTATCTGGTTGAAGAACTACCTTGATAGAATCCTTTTGCCTGGCCTTTTTAAAGCCTTCTTGCCATTGGCTTAATGGTAATACATTACTAACTAACTTTCCAGGTTCTACCAATCTATTATTGACTAAATCTAAAGCTTTATCCCATGAGGATGGTTTTTGAGTACGGGTTCCAATAAGGGTTAATTCCTGATTGAATAACCATTGGTCAAGATTAAGAGTAACTGGGTATTGTACAATACCTGCCTGAATAAATCGACCTCCTTTCCTTAGAATCTTTAATCCATACTCTACTGCAGCTTTAGAGCCAGAACATTCGAAAACTACATCAATTTCTCTTTCTTTTATTACTATATTCTCTGTTTCTTGTTCTAAATCCTTCTTCTCTAGCTTAAAAATTAGATCAATCCCAATTCTTTTTGCCCATTCTAATCTTTTTTCGTCTCCTTTAATTCCTACCATAATCACCTTTGCCCCAATAGCTTTAATCACCTGGGCAATCATCAGTCCAAAAGGTCCTGGTCCTAAAATTACGGAAATTTCGTCTTTTTGCAAAGAAGCTCTTTCCATAACTGCATGGGTAGCACAAGATAAAAGTTCAAAAAGAGAAGCGGAGGTAAAATCGAGCCAATCTGGAATACGTCGAATACTCTCCCTTCTGATCACAAAATATTCGGCAAAAGCTCCATTTACAGCTGAACCTAAACCTTTACGGTAAGAGCAGAGATTATATTCTTTATGGAAACAATATCTACATTTTCCACAAACATAGGCAGTAGTTTCCGTAGTGACTCTATCCCCCGGTTGAATATCTTTTACTCGCTTCCCTACTTCTACCACCACCCCCGCAGTTTCGTGCCCCAAAACCACTGGAGGTTTCACCGCTGAGTATCCATAAAGATCGGTCCCACAAATTCCCGTAGCCTTGACCTTAACTTTTACTTCATCAGCTTGTGGAAAAGGTTCAGGAATATCCCTTAATTCTAATTCATTTTCTCCCCATCCATACCTTATCAGTGCCTTCATCTTTACTATTATCTCTTTCATTCTCCTCATTTAGAAAATTTAGAAAATGCTTATTCCTATTGAAAAAATTTTATTCTAAAAAAGGCAGCTGGTACCTTAATTGTTTAGTTCATCAAGGGATTATAGCTATTTTAATACCCTGATTATTTAACATCCTATCTATCACCATAGATATTTCTTCTAGTGGAAACTCACTACTTATTAAGGAATCAAGATCAATCCCCTGATTACAGATTAGATTGAAAGCTTTTTTTACCTGTCCAGGACTATGATGAAAAGCCCCTTTGATATTTAGCTGAGAATAATGAATCAAGCTGGTATCCAGAGAGATTTTGGTACCTATCTTACAACCTCCAAAAAGGTTTACCGTTCCTCCTTTTCTTACCATAGCAATAGTCTTTTCCCATACTTCAGGTAAACCAACTGCTTCAATTGCCACATCTACACCTCTGTTATCCTCAGTAAAGCTTTTCACTTCCCGAACAATATCGTCCACCTGAGTTACATTTATAGCCCGGTACGCTCCTAATTTTAAAGCCAAGCTTAATCTTTCTTCCACCAGGTCAGTGATGATTACTTTTGCCCCTCTAAGTTTAGCTACCTGCAAAAAGAGTAAACCGATAGGCCCAGCTCCATTAATCACTATCGTATCACCTAAATTAATATTTGAGACCTCTACCCCATGAATTACACAAGAAAGAGGTTCCAAAAAAGCAGCTTGCTTATAACTAACTGTTTCTGGAAAGGATAATAAATTTTGTGCTACTATAATTCCAGGAATCTTAATGTATTCTGCAAAGGCCCCGCTTAATTGAATAAACAGACTATCACAAAGACTATGCTCTCCATTTTTACAATAGAAACAAGAATTACAAGGCGCTGAATTGGCTGCCACTACCCTCATACCTGGTTTAAAATCTTTTACTTCATTGCCTACTTTTACAATATCTCCTGCAAATTCATGACCAAAAACAAAAGGCGGCTTGAATAAGTGGTGTCCTCTTAAATAAGTTTTTCGATCAGTACCGCAGGTAAGGGCGGCTCTAACCTTAACCAAAACCTCCTCTGGGGATATATCTGGGATTTCAATTTCTTCCAATCTCACCTCTTGAGGAGCATAAAATACTGCTGCCTTCATCATTCTTTTTCTATTCTTATTAATTCTATTTTCCATAATTAATATATCTCAACTTTCTCTTCTTTCTTTTTAATTCAAAAAAAATTTTATATCCATCGACGATTAAAATTAAAAATATTTTTCACTTTTACTATCATTTTTATTCTCTGTTCCTTTTCTTTAATAAGTTAACCGGAGAGAATTATTTAGATGATAAAAATAAAAAATAATTTAGATGCTAGAAGATTTAATTTTCAACACATCTCTTTTTAAAATCAAATTAATGGTATAAGTATAAATCAATATTTGAATTGGTTCAGCAATTAATCGGGGAGGTAATATAACTAACCAGGGTAATCCAAATAGAAGATGTAAAAAGTAAGGAGTTAAAAGAAGAGAAGTAAGAATCTGACCAATAGTAATAGCCAGGGTTAAATTTAAATAATTAAACTCTTCTTTCTTTAAATTGATTATTACTCCTGGTATAATTCCTCCCAATGCTGAAGTCAGGGTAAAATGAGGCATATAAGCTCCCATTGGATTTATAAAATACCCTAAAAGATCAGCCAACCCACCTACTATACCTCCAACAATTGGACCAAACAAAACTCCCCCTAAAATAATAGGCAGTCTTCCCAGACCAATTCTGATTCCTTCTACTCCAGCAATTGCAATTCTGATACTAGCCAATCGGGTTAAAATTACACTTAAAGCAATAAGAAGACCAATAGTAGTAATCTTTTGTGATGAAATAGTCATTTATTTCCCTCCTTGATATAGCCATTATAGTTTAAATAATTTTATATCTGCTACATCAAGAAGAGCATTTGACCAGTCATTTCTGATGTAGCAGCGGACGCGATAACCTACCGCAGGAATACCAACAAAAAGAATTTTCTGTTTTTCACTCCTTTCGTTTAGAGACGACGTCCCATTCTCTAACACTTAACGCAGGTTATCTACTCTGACTTTAACCTGGTTTAATCAAGCACCTCCTCTTTTAATCTTTAATATATGCTTAATTATATTTTATAATAATTTTCTTAATTGACCAAAAAATATTTTTTAGCCATTGCTTTTCTTATTCTTTTCTTAAAGATCCTCACTCCTTGAACGCCATTTTTTATTTTTAGTTATAAACTTCGAATTCTTGGCGATTTTTATCCAACTACTTCTTTAAATATTCTAAGTAGATTATCTCCCAATATTTTATTAATATCTTCTTTTCTATATCCTCTCTTTAACAATTCTAGCGTAAGATAAGGATACTTTTCTACTCCTTCCAAGCCAACAGGAAGTTTTTTAGTCCCATCAAAATCAGAACCTAATCCTACATAATCTATCCCTATTTTTTCTACTAGATAATCTATATGTTTTATTATCTCTTCTATAGTAACCTTCCCTTTCTTTTCGGTTAAAAATCTTGGTACAAAGGTAACACCGATTACTCCTCTTTTATCCGCTATGGCTTTTAACTGTTCATCTTTTAAATTTCGAGGATGAGAACATAAAGAATAACAGTTAGAATGAGAAGCTACAATAGGAGCTTGACTTTGTTCAACCACTTCCCAGAATCCTTTTTCTGAAAGGTGAGATACATCAATAATCATCCCTAATCTGTTCATTTCTTTTATTACTTGTAATCCAAAGTTAGTTAAACCACTACCTGTACGAGCTTCTTCAATACCATCGGCAATCTGATTTCTTTGGTTCCAGGTAAGAGTCAAGAGTCTTACTCCTAATTGATAGAGAATATTTAAGATGCCCAGTTCACCTTCTAATACTTCTCCTCCTTCAATAGAAAGTATAGCGGCAATTTTACCTGAATTTTTTATTTCTTGTAGTTGAGAAAAATTTCTGGCTAAAGAGATAGAGGAATGATTTTTTTTTACTTCTTGATCAAAACTATTAATTAGTTGTAAGGCTCGCCTTAATGATCTATCTGGTTTGTATATATCCTCAATAAAAACCGCAAAAATCTGAATATCTATTCCTCCTTCTTGCATTCTGAAAATATCCAGATGTCCGGTTTTGTTGCTTTTTTCTAGTGAATAACCTTCATTAGTCATTCGACAGATGGTATCACAATGGGCATCAAATACCCAGGCTTGTTGGTGTATTTGTTTTGCATTTAAAATAAGATCATTATCTTTCTGCAAGTTATTTCTCCTTCTATAAAGACCTTTTAGCTGGATGGTCTCCTAAGCCTCTTCCCGTTCTATACCATAATTTGGTGCTTCTTTGGTAATAATAACATCGTGAGGATGACTTTCTTTTAAACTTGCTGAAGTGATTTTAATAAATTTAGTATTTGATTGTAATTCCTGGATGTTTTTTACTCCACAATAACCCATTCCTGCCCTCACCCCGCCTAATAATTGAAAGATAAAGGTAGATAAACGACCTTTATAAGAAATCCTACCTTCAATTCCTTCCGGTACCAGTTTGCTTTCTTCATTACCACTCTGGAAGTATCTATCTTTTCCACCTTTTTTCATTGCTCCCAGTGAACCCATCCCTCTATATTCTTTATAACTTCTTCCCTTATAAAGAACTACTTCTCCCGGGCTCTCTTCTGTCCCCGCAAAAAGACTACCAATCATTACCGAATCCGCCCCTACAGCTAAGGCTTTAGTAATATCGCCAGAATATTTAATTCCTCCATCAGCAATGACTGGTATATTATATTTTTGAGCAGCCTTTTTGCATTCTTGGATAGCTGAAATCTGTGGAACTCCTACTCCCGCAACTACCCGAGTAGTACATATAGAACCCGGACCTATGCCAACTTTTATAGCATCAACTCCAGCTTTAATTAAATCTTCTGCTCCGGTATAAGTAGCTACGTTCCCACCCACCAGCTCTATATCAAACCTTTTCTTTATCTTTTTTATCGCTTCTATTACCCGCACAGAGTGTCCATGCGCGCTATCTACCACTATTACATCTACTTTGGACTTAATTAATACCTCTACCCGCTCTAACATATCTTGAGAAATACCTACTGCCGCTCCAACCCTCAGCCTACCTTGATCATCCTTACAAGAGAAAGGATACTGTTCTACCTTTTCAATATCTTTAATAGTAATTAGACCTTTCAAAATAAAGTTATCATTTACTAAAGGGAGCTTTTCAATTCGGTGTTGATGTAAAATACTTTTTGCTTCTTCTAAAGTAGTCCCTACTGGGGCAGTGATCAGGTTTTTACAGGTCATTACTTCTTTAATTTTAACTTTGTAATCTTTTAAAAACCTGATATCTCGGTTAGTTAATATCCCTACTAATTTCTTTTCTTGATTCACAATCGGGATACCTGAGATATGATATTTTTCCATTAGTTCAACTGCTTCTCCCACCTTATGGTCGGGATGAAGATATATAGGGTCAACTATGATACCACTTTCTGAGCGCTTTACTTTATTTACCTCTTCTGCTTGTTCTTCAATAGACATATTCCGATGAATAATACCGATACCTCCCTCTCGAGCAATAGCTATGGCTAATCTTGATTCGGTAACCGTATCCATTGCTGCACTACTTAAGGGAATATTGATGCGAATATTTTTACTAAAAAGAGTAGAAACATCCACTTCTTTGGGAAGTATAGCAGATTCCTGAGGAACTAGAAGAATATCATCAAAGGTTAAACCTTCAAAATCTAAAAATCTGTCTTTTTGCATATTTTCCCCTCCTTCTTTCTTCATTAGCAGCCAGTTATATATAAAGAGGTAACCAAAAGAGGTCCTCTAATTTTACTTGGAGGCAGAAAAAATTAGAGCGAGAAACTGACTTACCGATGATATTTATGCAAATTTTATGTCCTTAATATTAATTTACAGTTAAAATTTAGCTTTAACTTTGGGCAAAACTTTTTATTTTTATAATATTACCCTTCTTCCTAAGTCTTGTCAATAAAAGTAAAATATTAAATGGAGTAAAAATAACCAATATTATCGGGGTGGTAAAATTTGCTTAATTTTATAATTTAATATAGCTTTTTTAAAATTAATTCTCTATTTTCTTTCTGTTTTGTTTTTAATCATATATAATACCATTAAAATAGATTTTACTTATAATCTTTTTTTGTTATAATGACAATAAAATCAAAATAGATTAATTATTATAGTATATTATTAGAATTTAGAAAGGGGTTTTCAAAATTAAGGTTAATGATTTAGCTAATCAAAATCTGATTAATGAGATACTATTCTGGAAAGAAAAGAGAAAAGCAATAATTTTAGCCCATTACTACCAACCTGCTGAAATTCAAATAATTGCTGATTATACAGGAGATTCTCTTGCCCTTAGTCAGCAAGCAGCCAAAACTTCCGCCCGGGTTATAGTCTTCTGTGGAGTTCATTTTATGGCCGAGACCGCAGCTATTCTATCTCCCGATAAAATTGTTCTTCTTCCTGAGATCAAAGCAGGCTGTCCCATGGCCGATATGGCAACTTGGGAGGCAGTAAAAAAAATGAAAGAAGAGCTACCTCAGGTGGTGGTAGTTTCTTACATAAATACTTCAGCAGCAGTAAAATCTCTGAGTGATTATTGCTGTACTTCTTCTAATGCAGTTCAAATCGTTCAGGCTATTTCTCCGGAGAAAGATATCTTATTTATTCCTGATCAGAATTTGGCTCAATTTACCGCCCAAAAGACCAAAAGAAAGATTATTCCCTGGACCGGTTATTGTCCTATTCACCATTCCCTCAGCAAAGAAGAAGTACTCCAAGCCAAAAAAAATCATCCTCAAGCCCTGCTGCTGGTTCATCCTGAATGTCGTCCAGAAGTATGTACTTTGGCAGATTATATAGGTAGTACCAAAGGGATAATCGATTTTGCTAGTAAAAGTAATCACCAGGAATTTATTATCGGCACAGAAAAGGGGATTATTTTTCCTTTGCTCAGTAAAAATCCAGATAAAAAATTCTATTGGGCTTCTGAAAGAATGGTCTGTCCGGATATGAAACTTATATCTTTGGAAAAGATTCTTTATTCTTTAAAAGAATTAACTCCTCAAGTTACTGTTCCAGCCCCACTGAGAAAAAAATCCTTACAGGCTATAAACAGGATGGTAGAAGTAATCTGATTAGTTATTTAGATAATCGTATAAAAGAATAAAAGGCTGTTAGTAAAGCTTAAGAGATAAATACTTAGTTAGATAGAGTTTATTAACCTTTAACTGATTTAGTTACCCTAAAACTTTGGAAAGGACAATTTTACATGACACCACGTTATTTAATCAATTTTGATCTATCTTCTCTGGAGAGAAAATACTCTGATTTTTTAGTGGTTGGTTCTGGAATCGCTGGATTATATACTTCTCTCAAACTGCTGGATAAAGGAATAGTAACCATTTTAACTAAAAATAAATTAAAAGAAAGTAGTACCGAATATGCTCAGGGAGGGATTGCAGTAGCCTTAGGCAATGAAGATTCTCCCCGCCTACATATGGAAGACACCCTAAAAGCAGGAGCAAACTTTTGTGATCGCCAGGCAGTAGAAGTTTTAGCTACTGAAGGCCCTGGATGTGTAGAGGAATTAATAGAACTAGGGACTAAATTCGACAAAATTGAGGGTAAATATAAAACGACACTGGAGGCCGCCCATCAACGACCTCGCATCTTGCATGCTCAGGGAGATGCTACTGGAGCAGAAATAGAAAGAGCGCTTTCAGAAAAAGTAATTAAAGAAAATAAGATTCAAATCAAGGAAAATATTTTTGTAATAGATATTTTAACCAAAGATAATTTCTGTTATGGAGTAATGGTCTGGGATAATAATGACCAAAAAATTAAAGCTTATTTGGCTAAAGCCACCATTTTTGCCAGTGGAGGAGCTGGTCAACTCTATAGCAACACTACCAACCCAGAAGTAGCTACTGGTGATGGTATTGCTGCAGCTTTCAGGGGCGGGGCAAAGGTAACTGATCTAGAATTTATTCAGTTTCATCCCACTGCTCTATTTTATCCAGGAAGTCCAAAATTCTTGATTTCTGAAGCAGTTCGAGGAGAAGGAGCTATTTTAAAAGATATAAAAGGAGAGCCTTTTATGGCTTTTTATCATCCAGATAAAGAATTAGCTCCTCGAGACATAGTAGCTAGGGCAATTTTTTTACAGATGAAAAAGAATAAAACTAATTATGTTTATTTAGATGCCACCCAAATAAAACAAAAATTTTCCAAACGTTTTCCTAATATTTATAAAAAATGTCTTTCGCTAGGCATTAACCCAGAAAAAGATTATATTCCAGTAGCTCCTGCTTCCCATTACACTATGGGCGGAATTAAAACTGACCTCTGGGGGAAAACAAATCTTTTTAATCTCTACGCCTGTGGTGAATGCACCTCTACCGGGGTGCATGGAGCAAATCGTTTAGCTAGTAATTCTCTTCTGGAAGGTCTAGTCTTCGGGAAAAGAATTGCTCAAATTATTGCAACAGAAAGTAAATTACTTAATTCCATAAAATTAGAAGACCTAAAACTTTCTGCTCATCTTTCCCGAAAAAAAGATAAAATTTATAATCCTTTAAAATTAAGAAAAGAATTACAAAATCTCATGTGGAATAGAGTAGGAATTATTCGCCAGGCTAATGATTTAAAGGAAGCAAAAAATAAAATTAAAGAGTGGCAGTCAGTGGTATTTAGCGCTGAACTTACTACTCCTTTAGAATTTGAACTGGCTAACCTACTAGGGTTAGCTGAATTAGTAACCAATTCTGCCTTATTAAGAGAAGAAAGCCGAGGGGCGCATTATCGCTTGGACTTTCCTCAAAAAGATGATCAACACTGGAAAAAACATATTATATATTAACTTAATTAGTTGATTAGTTAGTTATATAGTTACTAAGTTAAATGATTAATTAACTAACCAGGTAATTAGGTAACTCGTTAACTAAAAATAAAGAGGTGTTTTAAAAAGATGATCTTCCCCGAAAGAGACAATATCAAAATTAATAGGATAATTGAGGAAGCTTTATTAGAAGATATCGGCAATGGGGATATTACTACTGATTCTATTATTGCACCTTCCATCAATAAAAAAGCTATCCTGATTAATAAAGAAGAAGGGATTATTGCCGGATTAGAAATAGCTCATCTGGTATTTAAAAAACTGGATTCAACTATAAAATTTGGGAAAAAAGTCAAGGAAGGGATAATAGTGAAACCCCATACCACTATCGCTGAAATCAATGGCTCAGCTCGTATTATCCTGCAAGGAGAAAGAGTGGCCTTAAATTTTCTTCAGCGTATGTCAGGGATTGCTACTACTACTTTTAAATTTTGTCAGAAAGTAAAAGACTATCCAGTGCAAATTCTAGATACCCGCAAGACTATTCCCGGGCTAAGAATCCTGGATAAATATGCAATACGTATAGGAGGAGGAAAAAATCATCGCTTTGGATTGTACGATGCAGTATTAATTAAAGACAATCATATCGCGGTAGCTGGAAGTATAACCTCAGCAGTAAATTTAGTGCGTTCAAAAACTTCTCCTTTGATTAAAATTGAAATAGAAGTCCAAAATCTGATCCAATTGCAAGAAGCATTAAAAGCTGGGGTAGATATTATAATGTTAGATAATATGGATTTAGAAACTATGAAACAGGCAGTCAAATTAGCTAAAGGAAAGGTGCTAATTGAAGCCTCGGGTGGTATAACCCTGGACAAGGTTAAAGAAATTGCTGCTACGGGAGTAGATTTCATCTCAGTAGGAAGCCTCACTCATTCAGTAAAAGCACTAGATATTAGTTTAGAGATAATTTAGTATCTTATAATCATATCCTGCAAAAATTGAATTCAGAAGTCAGGAATCAGAATAAATTCGTATATCGTATTACCCAATTTCTTGATTATTAGAAGAGTGTTTGATTTACTAAACCTTTAAAAATACAGTGCAAATAAATCCACTCCTTAGCAGATATAAAAATTACCTCATCTTTATTTCCTAACCTCTTAAGAAAAGAAGGCTAATGGTAAAATAGGTATAATACGTAGGCAATATACTTCACCATATACGAAAAAATAGTGTTAAGTTTTAAATTATTACCTTATGCTTTAAACTTAAAGTTTTTTGTAGTAAACCAATAGAGGACAAAACATCTGTCTTATAAATTGGAGGATTAGCTCACTAACTGGCTTACTACTTATCTAAAAACTAATCACTATTCACCATCGACGAAAGACTTTTTATTGGTTCATTTCATAAACTATTCGTAAACCTTCTAAAGTTAAAAAAGGATTTATTTTATCGATTAGCTTACACTCCCTGCCGATCAGTTCTGCTTGTCCCCCAGTAGCTACTACCAGGGCATCTTCTCCTATCTCTTTCTTGAATCTTTTAATTAATTCAGTGGTTAATCCCAGATAGCCATACAATATCCCTGATTGCATAGCCGAAATAGTATTTCTACCAATAGCGCTTTTTGGTTTAACAAAATCTATTTTAGGTAATTTGGCAGTCCTTTGAACCAATGCTTCTCCAGAAATTTCAATGCCGGGTGCGATAGCCCCCCCTAAATATGCCCCTTCAGAACTTACTGCACAAAAGGTTATAGCTGTTCCGAAATCTACAATGATTATCGGGCTACCATATATCTTATAAGCAGCAATAGCATTTACAATCCTATCCGCTCCTACTTCCTTGGGATTATCCGTTTTAATACTAAGCTCAGTTTTAATCCCCGGACCTACAATAAGAGGGGTAACTTTAAAATAATCTTTAGACATTTTATCTAATATCCAGGTTACCGGCGGAATGACACAAGAAATAGCTACCGCCTTTATCTCCGAGGGATCTATCTTGGAGTGCATTAATAAATTCTTAATTAATATTCCATATTCATCCTCAGTCTTTTTCAGATCAGTAGAAATTCTCCAAAAATCTTTCAACTGTCTTTCCTGATAAACTCCAATTACGGTATGGGTGTTCCCCACATCCATCACCAGTATCATCTTGAACCTTTGCCCCCTTGTTCTTTCTTATCCTTCTTTATACTTTTAATTATTCCAATATGTCTTTAGATAATCTTTAATAAGCGAATCTTTTTAAGGCTTTAACTAAAACAATTAACAATAAAGCTGCTACCACTACTTCTGGAGTACCATGTAACCAGGCAATAGTAATGCTTGCCTTTAAAGGGAGATAACCCCTTAAAGTAGCAAGACCCAAAACTCCAATAGTATTGGTTAATGTTCCCACTACTGCAGCTAATAGCGTGTTTTTTCTGAATAAGCGATAAGAATAATACGCCATTACTCCAATAAATATACGTGGTAAAATGGCAATAAGTGGATCAGCAAAGATAGGATTAGTAGCATTTAGAAAACTATATATACCAAAGATTAATCCTACTATTGCTCCGACTACAGGTCCTTCTAATATTCCTCCTAAAATCGCCGGGATGTGCATAATGGTGGCATGGCCAGCTGGAGTAGGTACTGGAATAAATCCCAGGCGGGTGGTTCCCAGAATAATAGCTATTGCTCCTAACATACCTGCAATAGTTATCTGACGGATAGACAGGTTGAAGCTAATTGAAGGAGAGTGATTATTCATTTTTTTTTACCTCCGTTCCAGTTCTTATTTTTAGATACTAGACGAAAATCCTATTTTATATCTTATTGGTCTTGCTCTTTAAACTCGATGCAAGCCTAATTAAAATCCAAGACATAAACTATAAAAATAGTCTATAATACTTTAATCTTTATGTCAAGAATCTATTCCCTAAAAATACAAAAAATATATTATTTATGGATAAAAAGGATATTTATCATTAATTATCTAACCATTATTATCATTTATATGGATATTTTATATTTCCTTATTTTATCCAATAAACTCCTTCTGCTTATTCCTAAAGCCTCCGCAGTATGAGTGCGATTACCTTGATTCTGAATCAAAGTTTTAATAATTAAATCCCTTTCCCATTCCTTCAGGCTACCCTTTTTAGTTTGATTTTCTTCTATCTTAATAAAATTGAAAGAAGTTTCGTCAATTACTTCTCCTTGAGTCATAATCATACTCCGTTCAATAATATTTTCTAATTCTCGGATATTACCCGGAAAATTATAGTCTAAAAGAAAATTCATAGCGGAAGGAGAGATTACTTTAATTCTTTTATTTAATATTTTATTATATTTGTTAATTAAATGTTCCACCAGTAAGGGAATATCCTCTTTTCTTTCTCTTAAAGGAGGAACTTCTAAATTAAAAACATTAATTCGGTAGAATAAATCATCTCTAAAACTCCCTGCTTCTAACTCTTTCTTTAAATCTTTATTAGTCGCAGCCAAAATTCTTACATCCACTTTGATATTTTTAGAACTCCCCACTCTTTCAAATTCTTTCTCCTGGATAACTCTAAGAATTTTACTTTGAATAGAAAGATCCATTTCTCCTATTTCATCTAAAAAAATAGTGCCACCGTGAGCCATTTCAAATCTTCCTATACGTTGAGCAATAGCACCTGTAAAAGCTCCTTTCTCATGACCAAATAATTCACTCTCCAGAAGATTAAGCGAAAAGGCTGCACAATTTACCACTACAAAAGGGCCTTCTTTTCTCAGGCTATTTTTATGTATTGCCCGAGCAATTAACTCCTTCCCAGTACCACTTTCTCCAGTAATCAAAACTGTGGCTGGAGTAGGAGAAACCCTCTTTATCATTTCTAATACTTTTTTTATCGCATTACTCTTTCCTACTATTTCTTCAAAGTTAAACCTTTTTTCTTCTTCTTCTCGATAATAAATATTTTCAACCTTTAATTTATATTGCTCTATAGCCCTCTCTACAATAATTTTTAATTCTTCAATATCAAAAGGTTTAACCAGATAATCGACTGCCCCTAATTTCATAGCTTCTACCGCTTCTGTAATACTTCCATAAGCAGACATCATAATAACTGGAAGATCAGAATCAGTATCCTTTATCTTTTTTAAAGTCTCCATCCCGTTTAACTTAGGCATTTTAAGATCTAATAATACTAAACTATAATTTTCTTTCTCTAATTTTTCCCATCCTTCCATACCATTTATCGCTTCCTCAACTATAAAACCTTCATTAGAAAGTACGCGAATTAACATTCTCCTAATATTCTGTTCATCATCAATTACTAGAATTTTTTGCAAACCTATTTCCTCCTTTTTGAGGTAGAAAGATAATAAATTTGGTTCCTCTTCCTTCTTTGGATTCAACCTTAATTTCACCTTGATGACCTTCTACCAGAGTAAATACTATAGAAAGACCCAAACCAGACCCTTGATCTTTGGTAGAAAAAAAGGGATCAAATATATGGGGAAGGTCTTGCTCAGGAATACCCATTCCAGTATCCTCAACTACTAATTTAATAGTCGATTTTCCTTTATAGACTAACTCTTCTGTTTCGATTTTTATCTTCCCTTCTTTTACAATAGCCTGAATGGCATTAATAATTATATTCATTAAAACCTGTCTGATCTGATCCTTATCTGCCTCTAAAAAAACCTCTGATGAAGCAAAATGTAAACAAAATTCGATTTTCTTTCGGTCAATCTGTTTTTGGAATAATTCTACAATTTCTCGAATTAATTCGGTTAAGGAAAAATATGACAGATTTGGTCTTTTCATTCTGGCATAATCTAGTACTTGAATCACCAGATTATTTAATCGATCTACTTCCTGAATAATAGTATTTAGATCGACCCTTCTTTCATCCTCCGCTGAAAAAGTATGAGCAATGAATTGTGCCAATCCTCTAATTGAACTCAAGGGATTCCTTATTTCATGCGCTATTCCCGCTGATAATCTTCCCAAGGCAGCCAATCTCTTATTACGAGCAATCTCTTCATTTAATTCCTTCCATTCAGTAACATCTCTGATTACTGCTACCAGACCGCTGGTTTTACCTGTTTCATCAGTTAAAAATGAGGTACTTATTTCAATAAATTTTTTCTTCAATCCTTCTTCCCCTAAAACTATTTCTTGATTGATATTAACACCATCCCGAAGGCATTTTTTAAAAATACATTCCCCTCCAGAAATCAAATTTAAAACTTTTTGACAATCTTTGTAGATAACCTCATCTTTTTTCTGACCAAAAATTTCTTCACTCTTTCGATTAAAAGATTGGATAATTCCCTGCCTATCTACTGAAATTACTGCATCATCTATAGTTTCCAGGATTTTACTAGTATAATCCTTCATCTCACTTAAAGTCTTTTTTACAATGTGGGTCTCTTGTAATTTATAAATGATATAGATCCCCAATAAAACTAAAGCCATTATGATACTATAATTTAAAATAATTCTTCTTCTAGTTTCGCTTAAGCGGTCATAATACCTTTCTAAATCGATTCCCACTACTAAATAGCTATTTCCAATAGGCAATATCTTCCAGATACCCAGCACTCTACTACTATCCTGATTAAAGGGCTTGATCACCTGCAGAACCCTACTACCATTTCTGTCCTGAGTATTTATAATATTAATCTTCCCTTGATGGGGAATATTAATTCTTCTATTTATTCTACCTTCTTCTGTACTCAGGAAAATCCTCCCCTGGTCATCGCAAATATCAATATAATTTACTCCTTCTTTTTTTAAAAGAATTAGAATTTCTTTTAAAGCATTTTCATTTAAAACAAAACGAGGTCCAAGGGTCTGAATAGAGAAGGCAATGTTTAAACCTTCAGATTGCGCTAATTCCATTAAAGATTTTCTTTCTCTTTTCACTTCTTGACCAGTTAAAAAAAATAGTAAAAGGGCAAGAAAAATAGTTATCACTAAGGTTAAAAAGATGTTTTTTTCTCCCAAAAGAAAGTATCTATTTACTTTTTTCGTTAACCCTTCTTTCAATTTTTACCCACTTCTTTATAACATTTTTTTAGTACTAGATATTCTTGCTCAATTATTTCCCTTTAATTCCAAAAGAGCTGGAATATGACTGTATATATTCCAGCTCTTTTTAATTTTCCTGCATCTAGCTTCATTTTAATTTTGATTTTATCTAGAATTTATCAATCTATCTTTTCAACTTTGATGGGAACATAATACGTGTGTTGATTACGAAAAACTAGCAACAACAAAGTATCTCTTTCTTCTAAACTATTGACTATTGTTCTCCATTCTTCCAGAGAAGATACTTCCTTATGGTTTGCTTCTAAAATTATGTCCCCTCTTCTTAATCCTCTATCATCAGCCGTACTTCCAGGAAGCACTTCTGTAATAACTAACCCTTTCACCCAGGGTAAACCTACTTCTTTAGCTATTTCCTGGGTAACTGGTTCAACTTTCAAGCCAGTTTGCACTGAAAATACCTGTTCTTTACCTAGTTCACTACTCTGCCCTTCCAAAGCAGGCTTTTCTTCTACTTTCATTTTAAAGGATAATTCTTTACCATTTCTTAGCACTTCTAATAGAGCTATCTCTCCAATTTTTAAGCTCCGAATTTTATTTTGTAGTTCTAAAGAAGAATTAACCTCTTGATTGTTTACTTTAATAATAATATCCCCTCTTTTTATACCAGCTTTTTCTGCTGGGGTATTTTTCACAACATCTGCCACTAAAACTCCCTGGGCTTTAGTTAAATTAAAGTATTGCGCAATCTCTGGAGTAACTTCCTGAATATATACCCCTATCCAGGGTGTTCTTACATGTCCAAGTTGAATAAGATCATCTATATTTCTCTTAGCTATATTAATAGGAATGGCGAATCCAATGCCCTGAGCATAAGGAATAATAGCAGTATTAATCCCTACTACTTCCCCTTTAGTATTAATTAAAGGACCGCCACTATTTCCAGGGTTAATCGCGGTATCAGTTTGAATAAGATTGCTATAAGAATGCCCTTCGATCTCTGTAGAAATCGAACGATCCTTGGCGCTGATTACTCCCATAGTAACAGTCTGAGCTAATCCATAAGGATTACCAATGGCAATAACGATTTCTCCCACTCTTAATTGATCAGAGTCGCCAAGTTTGACTACTGGCAAGTTATCTGCTTTAATCTTGACTACCGCCATATCTGAATCCATATCTTCTCCAACTACTTTACCTTCAAATTCTCGACCATCAGAAAGAGTAACCTTTATTTTATCTGCTTTATATACTACGTGTTGATTGGTAAAAATATATCCTTCTTCACTGATAATAAATCCAGACCCTGTCCCTTTTTGGGGGATAGTTTTGGTATATTCTTGAAACTGATCGCCAAAAAATTGACGGAAGAATGGATCATCAAAGAAAGAATATCCAGTCTTTACCATTCTTACCGTATCTATATTTACTACTGCCGGTCCCACTTCTTCAGCGATCTTGGCAATGCTATCACTTAATTCTTCTAATGAAAAAGATGTTCCTTCTGGATTAGATTCAGCATTAATTATTGGTACATTGACTAATAGTAACAAGAAAGTTAAAAAGATAGCCATTACTAATCTTTGCTTAATACTGAAAAAAATATTTTTTTTCATCTTTTTCTCCTCCCTAGTAATTTTTTTATTTCATAAAGGGGGAAGGATATTCCTTACCCCCTTTTTTCTTTCCTTTTTTAACTCATTTATCAACAATTGCAATTTATTACTTTAGTTATCTTTATTTTCGAAGGTTGAAATGGTAAAAAGGTAACTTTAAAGGCAATTTAGACTTTTGTTCAGGAGTTAATAGATCTCTAATTTTAAAATATACCTCTAATCTCTTACCTTTTAACTCTCCTTCTAAATTTGCAACCTCCTTTAACTTTTCTTGCACATCTTCCAATTTTGCTTGTGGTTGCATACATATTTCTCTTATCTCTAAATTTAGAATTTTTATCTTACTCTGTAATTCAATGTTTTCTTTTTGAAAATTAAATAAGATTTTTTCAATCTCTTTTTGCTGTTCTTCAGAAAGATTTAGAAATTTAATTAATTGTCTTATTCCGTTCTCTTGATTTTCCCTCCATCCTCTTTCCCCCAGTTCTCGATCTTTAAAATTACAATCGGGTGTAAATTTTTTGGAGGGGGAAGGATAAACATTTTGGGCATCAGCAATTAAAGAAATACCTAAAACCACTAAAGTAATTGCTACCATTAAGATTAAAGAAATTGCCTTTCTTTTCATTTTTATTCACCTCCTTTCTTAATTTTATCTGTCTCTGATCTATAATAGAAGCAATTACTGTGCCATCATGAAAGAATTTTAGTAACTTTTTTAAATTTTTTAAGTATAAGAGGCAAATACATCTTAATTATTATTTTTTGGTTAGACTTCTTTTCATCTCTATATTTTAAATTACTTTTGATTAATAGCTAACTGTTCTCCTTTTGCTCATTCAAGGCAAAATAACATAGGTAAATTTTTCTCAATCAATCATTTTTTAAACTTTTTAAAAACTTTATCTATTATCGGTCAAAATAAATACTTTTACCAGTAGCGGATAAAGGAATACCTACTACCAGGTCTGCCTCAATTAGTCCCATCTTTTTAGCTACTACCCCTGCTCTATACATTATCCGGTTATCTACATTTAACATTGCTGCAATCTTCACTGCTGAACCGAGGGCAATTCCCATATCTAAAACACGAAAAGCACATTGTGGTCCCTCAAATTCATTCCCTTGATGAGCAATTCTTTCCACACATTTATCATAACCACAGGCACCACAATTTAATCCCAGAGAGGCTGCTTTCCTTATTCCAATTAGTAATACTGCTAAAGAATTCTTTACATTAGCTCCATCGCGGTCAAAATTAACTTTTCCTGTTTCTTCCCCATAAATTACCATCTCTTCTGCCAATTTTACTACTTCATCTCCATAGATGACCTTGACTACTACAAAATCCTTTCCAGCAGACTTAGGAGCTGTTCGAGCTGCTACTCCCATTAAATTTACCACTCCTTGGATAGTTCCCTGAAGATCAAAGTCGGATAATTTTTCATTAAACACCTTTCTTTACCTCCCAAAAATTTAATTTACCTATTAAATCAGTCAATCGGCTAATTGGTTATTACCGGAATTAGTATTAAACTAGCCAACTGATTAACCAATTAACCGTTAAATGAATATGAGATATCAATTAGCTCTAACTTATATCTTATTTACTCAATGTTAGATACTATTCATCAATACAAATTTATTATACTATTCGTTGATTTGATAATCAACAACTTGAAAAGTAGCCAGACTCTTATTGGTGGTTAACAACCAGTCTATCTGTATAGGCACAGAAAAATCAGGTTGTAATCTGCCCTTCTCTAACCAGTAACGGGAATGTTGGTTATCAAATTGACCTTTATTAGCCTTGATAATTAATCTAACAGGTTGACTTAAAAAATGCACTTCCTCTAATTTTTCTATCTTTTCTAAAGTTTTAATAATTTTCCCCCTCAGCTCACTTCCCGGCAAAGGAAGTAGATTTACCAGACCGATATTTTTACTTAAAGGACCTATTACTTTTACATTAGCTAAGGTAGCTAGATAATTCTCTTGAGCTAATAACTCCAATAATATTTCATTAGCCTGGGCTACAGCTTGACCATGATAGGCGGGAATGGCTAAAGGTTTCAGTAAATGTTTGAGTTTACACCCTTCTCTCCCTTCATTCTCTCCAATCCTTAAAGTTTTAAGTTTGAGGAAATCCGCAATTTTTTTTATCTCTATTTTATTAAAATTTTGAAGAGGGGCATAAAAACCTTGACAAAATTTTAAACCCTTCTTCCCCCAGCTATCACTCTGATTTGAACCGGTTAATACTATTCTTCCTGAAGCTTCCTTTTTTACCCGACCTAATTTTGCAATACGCGTACATTTATTACAGGCTGGCCCCTTCTTTAAAATTTCTTCCTGTAAACTTTTGCCAGAAATAACCTTTACCTTTAGACCCAAATATTTACTGATGCCTTCAATATTTAATAAGCTTTTTTTATAACTATAATCCTCAAAATCAATAGTTATCGCTTCTACGCTCTTTCTACCTAAGGCTTGTAGAGCCAAAGCTGAAACCACTGTACTATCCAGTCCACCTGAAAATGCTACTACCACTTTTTCTCCCTGACTTAAATCCTTAATTTCTTCAATTATTTTAAAAATAATCTCTTCTATAGGCGCTTCTAAGAACAAAACTATGCCTCCGTGATATAGCTTAAATTAATAATATACAAATTTTTTTATTCACCTTATTCATAATTTGTATTAATTTCATGATGTGTTTACACATTGCCGTTCTTTCCTATACTAAAGATGATACTATTTATCTCGGTTCCGGTAAAGCCAATTTTCGCTTACCATCAATAAATTTCTGGTAAGGGATCTTTCCCTCTAACCGGTAACCCTGATTCGTTCTT
>DJVR01000056.1 GCA_002441285.1 Candidatus Atribacteria bacterium UBA6251
GTTTGTTTTACCATTACCATATTTTTAACCCTATTAGCCTTTCAAAGTTAGCTAAACTATTGCAAAGTGTTCGACAGGAAAAGGCCATTAACTTTAAGGAGTTAGTTTTATTAGGGAGAGATAAAACTAAGAGAGTGGTAGAGTTTTCTGCTAACCCAGTAAGATTTGGTCAGCAAGCCTTGATTTTGGTAACAGTTAGAGATATAACCCAGCAAAAAACATTAGAAAAAGAACTTAGAAAGAGCTTAAACTCGACCTTGTTGACTATTTCTAAAATCGTGGAAACCAGAGATTCTTATACCTATATTCATCAGAAAAAAGTATGCCAATTGGCTGTCCGTATAGCCAAAGAATTAGGATTATCCCGGGAGAAGATTGAGGGAATAAGAATAGCTTCTTTAATTCATGATATTGGTAAAGTTGGTATACCGGTAACAATTTTAACTAAACCAACCAAATTAAGTAAAAATGAATTTTCTCTTATTCAAAGCCATCCCCAAATCGGATATGAAATCTTAAAATCCTTATCCTTTCCTTATCCTATTGCCCAAATTATTCTGCAGCACCACGAGAGATGGAATGGTTCGGGATATCCACAAGGATTGAAAGGAGAAGAAATAATGCTCGAAGCCAGGATTATTGCGGTTGCTGATGTAGTAGAGGCAATCTCTGCTCATCGCCCTTATCGACCATCTTTAAGTATAGAAAAGGCTTTGGAGCACATCTTTCAGAATAGAGGAATCCTTTATGATCCCAAAATAGTAGAAATATGTCTTTATCTCTTTCGGGAAAGAGGATTTAAATTTAAAGAGGAATAGAAAATTGTAGAGATTTAGGTCTTTTATCAGAGTGGTTAAAGATATTGTTAATCCCATTTTTGATTTAGATTAATACCTGAGGAACACCAAATTCAGGATGCCTAATTAAATTAGGCTTCATCCCGTATACTTTCTGAAGATTCTCACTGGTCAATACTTCTTCTGGTGTTCCTATCTTTTCTATTCTTCCCTGATTTAAAAGTAAAAGTTGGTGGGAAGATATACTGGCTAAATTTAGGTTATGGAAGACGGAAATTACGGTTAACCCTTGATTATAAAGGGTATTCTTTAATAGTTTTAACATTTCATATTGATAATTTAAATCCAAATGGGAAGTAAATTCATCTAAGAGTAAGAGTTTAGGAGTCTGAGTCAGAGCTTTGGCTAAAAAGACTCTCTGCCTTTCTCCCCCGCTAATCTGAAAATATTCTTTTCTGCTAATGGCAAAGATGCTGTTTTTTCCATTGTTTCTTTGGCCAGGTGATAATCTTCCAGGGTTTCTCCTTTCCATCGGGTAATATAGGGTAATCTTCCCATAAAGACTATTTCTTTTACTTTGAAATTAAAACTAACCCAGGTATCTTGTGGTACTACCGAAATAATTTTTGCTATCTCTCTCCGGGGGAGGGTATTTAAATCTTGATCTTCAAAAAAAACTTTGCCCTGGCTTGGTTTTAAAATGCCTGAGATAATCTTTAAAAGAGTGGTCTTTCCTGAACCGTTTGGCCCGATGATGCCCCAAAATTCTCCTTTTGGTACCGAAAAATTTAGATCTGATAGGGTTTTATTTTGGTGATGGTAAGAGAAACTTACCCCTTTAACTGTCAATATATAGTGAGATGTAGACATTCTATTGGTACCCCCTTTTCAAGAGATAAATAAATAAGGGAGCACCTATAGCAGCAGTGATTGCTCCAATAGGAATTTCACTTGGAGCAAGTATAAAGCGAGCTAAA
The DNA here is from genome assembly GCA_002441285.1 of Candidatus Atribacteria bacterium UBA6251. Classification (GTDB taxonomy): domain Bacteria; phylum Atribacterota; class Phoenicimicrobiia; order Phoenicimicrobiales; family Phoenicimicrobiaceae; genus UBA6251. The sequence continues at coordinate 1,775 of DJVR01000056.1, forward strand.
GTATCACAAAGAATTAGAAATACCGCCCCCAGAAAGGCAGAAGCAGGTAACATAGTCCGATGATCTGGTCCTACCAAAAGCCTGGTAATATGCGGAATGATTAACCCTACAAAACCTATAATTCCGGTGAAAGAGACCACAGAGGCAATAATTAAAGAACCAATAATAAAAATACGAATTCTTAATTTACCGGTATTTATTCCTAGGTGTAAGGCTTCCTCTTCGCCCAGGGCTAAAGCGTTTAGATCTAAAGAGGAGGTAAAAAGTAGGGTACAACCTACTAATACTGGTATGGTAATGATACTTATTTTATACCAACTGGCAGTAGAGAGACCCCCCATTAACCAGAAGACCATAGAATGTAATTCGCTTTTAGAAAAGGCAAGTAGAATAGTGATTAATGCGGAGAAAAGAAAGGTTATAGCTACCCCTGCTAAGAGTAGACCGATCGAGCCTTCAGTCAGGCTTATTTTAGAAGATTGGTAAACTAGAAAAAGAGAAAAGAGTGCTCCTAAAAAAGCAAATAAGGGAAGAAAGGGAAGATAGGAAGTTAAGTAATAACCGGAGAGATGCTCCAGGGCAATACCTAAACAGGCTCCCAGGGCAGCCCCCGCTGATACTCCCAAGATATATGGATCAGCCAAACAAAGGATTTCTCAGTATGCCCTGAAAGGCAGCTCCTACAGCAGACAAGGCTATTCCAGTCAGATTAGCCATTACTATTCGTGGGATTCTCAATTGCCAGATAATGAGGTAAGGAGTATCCTCTATCAAGTGATTACTTAGAATAGAAAAAATTACTTCGGGTTTAATAGAGGCTACTCCGAAGTTTAAAGCAAATAGACCTACTCCCAGTATACTAACTATTCCAAGAAAAGATATTACTAATAATCTTCTTCTCCAGTTAGTATATCCTATATTTTCTTTAAAATTTGGCTTAGAAATTGAAGATGACATATAATTGTTCCAGACCATCGACCAGGCGAGGTCCTGCCCGGTAGAAGAGATCCTCATTTACTATAAAGATTTTTTGATTTTTTATAGCCGGGATATTTGACCAGCCTGGGCGTTGAAAAATATTTTCTTTAATCTTAGATTCTTCTCCTGGGTCCATTGCCCTACCGGAACGATAATAAGATCAGGTGCTTTTTCCGCTACCAGTTCCGGATTAATTTTTACCCATCCCGAAAAGTCCCGAGCAATGTTTTCTCCTCCGGCTAAACTGATTAACTCATCAAAGAGGGTATCAGCACCGGGGGTATAGATAATTTCGTAAGTTCCTCCAATAAAAAGACTTTGGGTTTACGCGAAGAACCAATTTGAGAGACTTTATTTTTTATTATTTCAACTCTTTGGTACAGATTTTCTACTATCTTAGCCCCTTGTTCTGGAATTCCACAAACTCTGGCTATCATCTTCATTCTCTCTAATGTATCTTTCAAGGTCAGTGGTTCGATATCTAAGACCTTAAATCCTAATTCTCTAAGGCGCTCAATCTCTTTTAATTGAAATGTAGCAAAGGCTAAGACCAGATCGGGTTTGAGGGTAATAATTTTTTCTAAATTTAAAGGAGATATTTCTCCGATTTTTTCGATTATTTTTACTTCCTCTGGATAATTATCGTAATTGGTTACTCCTACTACCTTGTTTCCTAAACCCAGGGCGAAGAGTATTTCCGTATTATTGGGAGCAGCAGAAACAATACGTTGAGGTTCGCTGGTAAAGGTAACCGGAACGCCAGTATCATCGATTACGGTTAAGGGATAATTGACTGTATTTGACCAACCTGTTAATAAGCAAAGATTTACTGTAAATAATAAAAAAATAAATATTAAAATAAATTTTTTACAAATATTCACTAAGTACCAACATATTTTTGGGTTATTGAGTATTAACTTATTTTTTTAAAGGTGATAGGCTAATTGTTTATTTAATTAGTAAATTACAAATTTTATAAATAAAAATATCACCCTCTTTCTCCACGAAGAAGTGATGTTTAGCTTTAAGCGGGCTGGTCTCCTGGCTTAGGGGTCATTCTAACAGCTATGCCTTCCCATCCAGATTAAAAGTTAAGTTAGGATAGTGGCTTTTTATAGCTTTCGTCGCCCATTACAGTAGCGGGACTGCGGTGGATTCTCACCACTCTTCCCATAACCTGCTTATTAAAGTAGAGAAATATTCAATTTTTATTATCATAAATATAATATATTTCTAAGAAAATTGCAATATTTAAATACTGGGGCGGTGTTTTTGAAAGGATAGATGCTTTTAGGATTATAAAATATTATTCTAAGGTTATTAAGTTTAAAAAATAATAATAACTGAATATAATAGGCTATATAGATTCTCGGGAGGAGAAGAAAAAGTTTTCTCTCTGCTAATATATTTTGGTATAATAAAATATAATTAAATAGGAAAAGGAAGGAAAACCTATGCGACAAGGCTTAATCCAGGTCTATACTGGAGATGGAAAGGGTAAAACTACTGCTGCTTTAGGATTAGCTTTAAGGGCAGCCGGTAGGAATTGGAGAGTATTAATAGTGCAGTTTATGAAAAAATGGGATTATGGAGAACTACATTCATTGACCCATATTCCCAATATTACTTTAAAAACCTTTGGTACAGAAGAATTTGTATACAAGGGCAGGGCAAAAGAGATAGATTAACAGGAAGCGGAGAAAGCCTTTTATTTTGGTATAGAGGCAATGTTAAGTAAAAATTATGATTTGATTATTTTTGACGAATTGAATATGGCTTTATATTTTGAACTCTTGTGTTTATCAGAGGTGATAGAAAAGTTAAAACAAAAACCACCTGAGGTAGAAGTGGTAATAACTGGTAGAAAAGCTCCTCAGGAAATAATTGATATAGCGGATTTAGTTACGGAGATGATAGAAATTAAACATCCTTATCAAAAGGGCCAATCAGCCCGAGAAGGGATTGAATATTAAAAGCCAATGGTAGTAAAAATATAAAGCAAGAAAAGAAATCAATAACTAATACTTAATTGGGTAAAATGAGTATTTTAAGGAAAAAGATGATCAAGTTCGGAAAGGAAATGGGAGTGGAAAAAAAGATAAAGGATTTACGAGAGAATTTGCAAGGTATGCAAAACATACTGGTAGCTTACTCTGGAGGGGTGGATAGTACCTTTTTGTTAAAAATTGCCCAGGAAGAATTAGAGGATAGAGTAATAGCGGTAACCATAAAAACAGAAGTGCAAACTGATGAAGAAATAAGTAGAGCTATAAAGATAGCTCAAAGATGGGAAATAAAGCATCTAGTAAAGGAATTTTCTATTTTGAATAATCCAGAATTTGTAAAAAATCCTTTAGAACGCTGTTATATTTGTAAGAGAGAAATTTTTCAAATAATGCAAGAGATAGCTAAAGCTAATCATATAAAATATATAGTAGATGGTTCCAATTATTCTGACTTAAATGATTTTCGACCAGGGTTAAGAGCCCTACGAGAGCTAAAAATCAAGAGTCCATTGCAAGAAGTCTTTCTTTCTAAAGAAGAGATTCGCCTGGCTTCTAAAAAGTTGAGTTTACCTGATTGGAATCAACCATCTAATTCCTGTTTAGCTACTAGAATTCCTTATAATGAAGAGATTAATCAAGAAAAACTAAAAAGAATAGAACAAGCAGAAAATTTTCTCCACCAATTAGGTATAAAAGAGATACGAGTAAAATGCCATGATAAGTTGGCTAGAATTGAGATCAGCGAGAATGATATTCCCCTCTTGATAGACTTAAAAAATAGAGAAGAAGTAGTAAATCGATTAAGAAGCATAGGATTTGTTTACTGTACTCTGGATTTAGCAAGCTATTTGAATAAGGAAAAAAGTAAAGATATTGCCGAGAAAGGAAAGAATTAAATGGTCGCAAAAAGAGAAATAAAAAAGATTTTGCAACAATTTCAAGCTGGGCAAATAGATATAGATACTGTTTTGGAACGATTAAAACATTTTCCTTATGATGATCTGAATTTTGTCAAAATAGATAGCCATAGATCTTTAAGAAAAGGGTTTCCTGAGGTTATCTATTGTCAGGGAAAGAGTTTAGAACAGATTGCCCGGATAGCCGAGAGAATGAAAGAGAATAAAGAAGAATTTATTGCTACTCGAGCTACTCCCGAAGTGTATCAGGTGATTAAAAAATATATTCCCGAGGTAACCTATTTTGAGGAAGCTCGCCTAGTAGCAGTAGATAGAAAGAAAATCATAAATCCTGATAAATTTATTTTAATAATTAGTGCTGGGACTTCTGATATTCCGGTGGCTGAAGAAGCAGCGGTAATAGCAGAATTGATGGGGAATAGAGTAGAACGATTATATGATGTGGGGGTAGCAGGAATACACCGAATTTTAGATAACAAGAAAAAACTACTTTCTGCTAATGTTCTTGTAGTAGTTGCGGGAATGGAAGGGGCCTTACCCAGTGTAGTGGGGGGATTAGTAGATAAGCCTATTATTGCTGTTCCCACCAGTGTGGGATATGGTTCTAATTTTGGTGGTTTATCTGCCCTTCTGGCTATGTTAAATAGTTGTGCCCCAGGATTAGCAGTGGTGAATATAGATAATGGATTTGGAGCAGGGTATATGGCCGGCTTAATTAATCAATTAAATGAGGTGATATGATGAAAGTAGCATATTTTGAATGTCTTTCCGGAATTAGTGGAGATATGGTGGTGGGAGCATTATTGGATGCTGGGTTAAAATTGGAAGAGTTGGAAGAAGAATTAAAGAAACTGAATCTTTCTGGTTATGCTTTAGAGGCAAAAAAAGTCTCTAAAAAAGGAATCAGGGCGACTCAATTTAAAGTACAGATAGAAGAGCAGGGAGTAGAGAGAAGATTTAAAGATATTCTCCTTATTCTAGAACAGAGTAAATTAGAAAAAGAGCTTAAAGAGCAGGCGATCCAGATATTCTATAGACTTGCCCAAGCAGAATCTAAGATTCATCAAAAAGAGATGGCAAAGATTCATTTTCATGAAGTAGGAGGAATTGATGCGATTATCGATATTACCTCTGCGGTAATCGGGATAAAAAAATTAGGAATTCAGGAAATCTATTCTTCTGCTTTGCCCCTGGGAAAGGGTTTTGTAGAGTGTGCTCATGGACTTATTCCAGTTCCAGCTCCAGCCACTCTGGAGTTATTAAAGGATATTCCGACTTATGATGGAAAGGTAAAGAGCGAAATGGTTACTCCTACGGGGGCAGCAATTATCAGCACATTAGCTAAGGGTTTTGGGGAGAGACCATTTTTCAGTCTAGAGAAGGTTGGATATGGAGCAGGAGAGAAAGAATTCGCTATACCCAATCTTTTGAGGATAAATATTGGTCAGAGATTGGAGGAAGAAGAAAGTATTTCTGATTTATATCTTCAAGATAAAGTAATCTTGTTAGAAACTAATCTGGATAATATGAATCCAGAATTTTATGATTATATTATGGAAAGATTATTTTCTGTTCAGGCTCTGGAGGTTTTTCTTATTCCTATTCAAATGAAGAAGAATAGACCGGGTTGTCAACTTAGTGTACTAATAGCAGAAGAAAACTTATCCAAAGCCCTGGAAATAATATTTGCAGAAACTACTACCCTGGGAATACGAATAAAAGAAGTAAAGAGATTTAAATTAGAACGAAAAGTAGAGAAAATTAAGACCAGATTTGGTGAAGTTAGAGTGAAAATTGGTATGAATAGAAAGGAAGTTAAAAATATTGCTCCCGAGTACGAAGATTGTAAAAAAATAGCCAAACAATGGCAAGTATCTCTTAAAGAAGTATATGAAGAGACAAAAAGGGTAGCTGATGAAAGATTTAAGTAATCAACAGTGCTGATAGGTAGTTAGATACTTGGTTAACTGACTAATTAGTAAAAAGTGAAAAGTAATGAGTAATTAGTGATAAATTTGGTCCACAGACTAACTGCCAAACTAGCAAACTGGATAACCGGGTAACTGGCAAATTGATTAACTATAGTAGAGTAAAGTAATTGCTGAATTTATAATGAGAAGAGGGAAGGGTATGCCTAAAAATACCGATAAGAAAAATCAAGATACAAAAATTGTAGAATTATGCAGAGTTCCTCGAGAGGATGAAGCTCTTACTATCAAGAGTTTATTAGCAAATTATGGGATAGAATGTATTCTCCAATCTGATATTACTCATTCAGTATATCCTTTTGTAGCAGATGGATTAGCGGAGGTGATAATCTTAGTCGCTGACAAGGATCTAGAAAAAAGTAAAGAAGTCATTAATAAAAATATTTAGAGGAAGTTAGTTTGTTGACTAGTTAGTAGGTTAATTAGTTTAAGAAAAAGAAAAAAGATTACTGAAGAAAAGATAGGGGTAAGGAACGAGTTGGCTAATAATTCTATATTTAACTAGCTAACCAATTAACTAGATAATAAACTAAGTAAAAGAGAGGCGTTTTATGTTAAAAGAAATAACCATCCAGACCAATAATCGCACACAAATTTTAGATATTACTACCCAAGTTCAAAGGACAGTGGAAGAGAGTAAAATTGCTGAAGGATTGTGTGTGGTTTTTATCCCTCATACTACCGCGGGAGTTACCATTAATGAAAATGCTGATCCTAGTGTTAAGCAGGATATCTTAATGGAAATAAATAAGATGATTCCCTTTGATGATAATTATAGTCATCTGGAAGGAAATTCGGCTGCTCATATTAAAGCAAGCCTAATCGGTTTTTCAGTTAGTATTCCTATTAAGAATAATCATCTTATACTGGGTACCTGGCAGGGAATATGCTTTTGTGAATTTGATGGACCCTGTCGAAGACGTTTTTATGTAAAAATAACTTAGGATTAAATACTTATCTCTTATATTAGTGTAGACATAAGACGTACAGTAGGTAGAAATATAGTAATTAAGTGATAAGTAGTGAGTAATAGGGTGCAGGATTAGAGAAAAGAAAGTGAGAAGTATGGTTATAAACCATTAGAATAATAGTTTATTTCATTAACCTAAGAGAGGTATCTCACCAGCCTATAGAAGGGTAGTTGATCGATTTATGGAACACATTTCTGTTCAGATAAATCCGACACTTATAAAAATTGATACTATCTCTTATATGAAGAATCAGTTATTGAATAAACTATCAACTGAGAACTTATATTTAAAGATAACGACTATTCACTAATCACCAACGACTAATTTAAGGAGAGTTAATGGAAACTATAACTGGGACCATTGAAAAGATTGTTTATCATAATGAAGAGAATGGTTATCTCATCGCCAGGTTTAATATAGATAGCAAACTAATCCCTGAAGCGAAAATAGGAAACCAGAATAGAGAAGAGGGATTAGTACCAATAGTAGGTAAAATGGTAACTGTAAATGTGGGTGAAACCTATAAACTGGATGGAGAATGGGTAAATCATCCCAAATATGGTCGACAATTTAATTTTGATAATTATCAATTAGTCTTACCTACTTCCCTGCTAGGATTAAAAAGATATCTGGGTTCAGGGTTAATTAAAGGAGTAGGACCGGTAACCGCAGATAAGATTGTGCACCATTTTGGCCTTCAAACCTTAGAGGTCTTAGAAAATAATTTATCAAGGTTAACTGAAGTAGAGGGTATAGCAGAAAAGAAGATACAAAGGATACAAAAATCCTGGGAGGAACATAAAGAGATTCGAAGAGTGATGATTTTCTTACAATCCTATCAGATTACTACTGGATATGCAGTAAAAATTTTTAAGGCTTATGGCAATGCGGCAATTGAGAAATTAAAGGAAAATCCCTATTGTCTGGTAGACGATATCTTTGGAATTGGATTTAAGACTGCTGACCGTATAGCTCAAAATTTAGGGATTGAACCTAACTCTTTGGCCAGAATAAAGGCGGGGATAAAATATATTTTAAGTGAATTAGCTAATCAAGGTCATTGTTATGGAGATTTTCAGGAAGTAATAAAACAAGGGAATGAATTATTAAAAGTAGAAGAGGCATTGATTGAAAAAGCTTTACTGCTGATGAAGAATAGTAAAGAAATTATAGTAGAAGAAGAAAGATTATGGCTTCCTCTTTATTATTATGCGGAATTGGAGGTAGGTAAAAAATTAAGAGAATTAATTAGATTTCCTCAGCAGGTAATTAATTTTGATTTATCAGAAAGAATAAATCTTTTAGAAAAGAAACACAATATTATTTTCGCTACAGAACAAAAAGAGGCTATGGAAAAAGTTTTACGACATCGAGTTTTGGTTTTAACCGGAGGTCCGGGGACTGGGAAAACTACTACTACTTTAGGGCTGCTTGATTTATTTAATGAATTACAATTAAAAATAGCCTTAGCTGCCCCCACGGGTAGAGCAGCTAAGAGAATGAGTGAGACTACGGGTAGAGAAGCAAAGACTATTCATCGGTTGTTAGAATATGATCCTAAAAGTGGAACTTTTACTAAGGATGCAGAAAATCCTATCAAAGCGGAAGTAATTATTTTAGATGAAGTTTCTATGATGGATATTTTATTGATGAGTAATCTGGTGAAGGCTATTCGTCCAGGTACTTTTTTAGTTTTAATTGGAGATGTAGATCAATTACCTTCAGTGGGTCCTGGCAATCTATTGCGGGATATTATTGATTCCGAGGTTATCCCGGTAGTAAGATTAACCAAAATATTTCGGCAGGATCAGGAGAGTTTAATTATCGTTAATGCTCATCGAGTTAATGAGGGAAAGTTCCCTCTTCTTTATACTAAAAAAAAGAAAGATTTTTACTTTATTGAAGAAGATAATCCAGCAAAAGCTGCGGATAAGATTATACATCTTTGTACACGACAACTACCTTATAAATACAGGATCAATCCAGTAGAAGATATTCAAATTCTTTCTCCTATGTATAAAGGGGAAGTAGGGGCAGATAATTTAAATCATAAATTAAGGGAGGCTTTAAATAAAAAGGGAAAGCAGATGAAGTGGGGTAGCCATTCCTTTAAACTAAATGATAAAGTTATGCAGATTAAAAATGATTATAGTAAAGAAGTTTTTAATGGAGATATAGGGAGAATCAAGCAAATAGATTTGGAAGAACAAATTTTGCAAGTCGATTTTTATGGCAAAAGAGTGAATTATGATTTTTCCGAATTAAATGAATTAGTTTTAGCTTATGCTATTACGGTGCATAAAAGTCAGGGAAGTGAGTATCATATAGTTATTATTCCTCTAATGACTCAACATTATCTTCTATTACAGAGAAATTTATTATATACTGGTATTACTCGAGCTAAGCAAATGGTGATATTAATCGGAACTAAAAAAGCATTATGGATTGCTATAAAAAATAATAAAACCTTTCACCGCAATACCTGGTTAAAAGAAAGATTAAAGAGATTTCTTGCACCCGAGATAAATTATTCTAATTAAGATGAAAAATTGAAAGAAATGCAATAAAGGCTTAAAATATTACAAAATTCACCAATAAAAATATTTTAAAGAGAAGTAAAAAATTAACTACTTACCCTTAAACTGAATAATGGAACAATCAGTGGGTTATTTATGAAAATAAAAATAGAAAATATCTTTTAAGGGTAATCAGGAAGAGAGAAAAGGATTTTTTAATTATATAAATTTGTTTAGGAATTTCATTGAGGAGGAGTATTGAATATGATTAAGGAAGAGATTATACGTTCACTAACTGTACCGACTGATTCAAAAATTATTCTCTTAGTTTTAGATGGTATTGGGGATATCCCATATCTTAATCAACAGACTGCTTTAGAAACTGCTCATATTCCTAATTTAGACAACTTAGCAGCACAATCTGTTTGTGGTTTAACTGATCCAGTATCACCAGGAATAACTCCAGGTAGTGGACCAGCCCATTTGTCCTTATTCGGCTATGATCCCATCAAATACCAGATTGGTAGAGGAGTTTTAGAGGCATTAGGTATTGGAATGGAATTAACTCCAGATGACTTAGCCTGTCGGGGTAATTTTGCCACTATTAATGAAGCAGGGTTAATTACTGATCGTAGAGCAGGAAGGTTAGCAACCGAAGTGAATGAAAAAATATGTCGAATGATGCAAGATAAAATAGCAGAGATAGAGGGAGTAAAGGTAATTATTGCCCCGGGTAAAGAGCATCGATTTGTAGTAGTATTTCGAGGGAAAGGTCTGGAGGAAGGCCTCACTGATGCTGATCCACAAAAAGTTGGGGAGAAAATTAAATTTACTGAACCTTTAAGTTCAGCTGCTGAAAAATCCGCTAGGATAATTAATAAATTTATTACCTTGGCTACAGAAGTATTAAAAGAATCGTATCCCGCCAATACCGTACTTTTAAGAGGTTTTGCTAAACATCCTGGATTACCTTTAATGAGTGAACTATTTAAACTAAATCCAGCCGCTATAGCTACCTATCCTATGTATAAAGGACTAGCTAAGTTAGTAGGAATGAAGGTTTTGCCCTGTGGTGAGACTATAGAAGATGAGTTTGAAGTTCTTCAGAAAAATTATCTGCATTATGATTTCTTTTATCTCCATATTAAAAAAACAGATAGTTATGGAGAAGATGGAAATTTTGAAGAAAAAGTAAAAATTGTCGAGGAGGTGGATAAATTTATTCCCGAGATATTAAATTTAGATCCTGATGTATTAGTGGTCACTGGTGATCATTCCACACCTGCATCACTAAAAGGTCATAGCTGGCATCCCAATCCTTTTATGTTAAAATCTAAGTATATTAGAATAGATGAAGTAAAAAAATTTACCGAGAATGAATGTGTAAAGGGAGGACTGGGTAGATTCCCAGCTACCGATGCCCTTAGTTTGATGTTAGCCAATGCTTTGAAAATGAAAAAATTTGGAGCATAAATCTTCATCCAAAATTAAAGGTAATAAATTTAAATGAAAGATTTTGAAGTAATCTTAACCCCTGGAGAAATTGATAAAAAGAGGTTAAACCATAAACTAATAATCGTAATTGATGTACTGAGAGCTTCCAGTACCATCATTACTGCTCTAGTCAAAGGGAGTAGGGGAATTATCCCGGTTTTTAACCCGGAAGAGGCCCAGCAAAAGAAGTATCATTTTAAAACTGAAAAAATTCTATTAGCTGGAGAAAGAAAGGGCAAGAAGATTAAGGGATTTGATTTAGGAAACTCTCCCCTCGAATATCTGGAAGAAGTAGTAAGAGAAAAGCTAATTATTTTATCTACTACTAATGGAGTAAAAACCTTAGAAATAGTGAAAGATGCTCAGGAAGTGATTATAGGAAGTTTTTTAAATTTAAAAACAGTAGCAGATTATTGTATTGATTTTCCTGGGGAAGTATTGTTAGTATGTGCTGGTAAAGAGGGTAAAATTTCTTTAGAAGATACCACCTGTGCTGGTATGCTGATAAATAATTTTCAAGAAAGGCATTCATTTAGTAAAATAGAAAGAGATACTAATCTCTTAGCTCACCTTCTTTATAAAAAGTTTGAACATAATATTTTAAAAATGATGCAAGTAAGTGAGCATGGAAGATATCTTTGTAGTTTAGGGTACCTAAAAGATCTTGCATTTTGTGCTCAGATTGATATTTTTGATGTTTTACCCTTTTTTCAAGATGGTATAATATATTTATCAAAGGAGAGAGGATAATGAAACAAAAATTATTGATGATTCCGGGACCGACGCCAGTTGATCGATCTATCTTGAATGCCTTAAGTAAGGAGACTGTATCCCACCAGGATCCCCAATTAGTAGGAACTTTAGCAGAAGTATTAAAGGATCTAAACACTATTGTGATGACTAAGAAAGGTCAATCTTTTACTGTTCCGGGAACAGGAACCCTGGCTATGGAGATGACTCTGGTTAATTCCCTAAAAGAAGGAGAACCTCTTCTGGTAGTTTCTCACGGATATTTTGGTGATAGATTTGTAGAGATTGGACAAACCCACGGTTTTCAAGTAGAGGTATTAGCTTCCGAATGGGGGAAAATTGTAGAAGTTGAAGAGATTGCTAAAAAATTAAAAGAGAAAAGATTTTCTGCCATCACTATTACTCATGTGGATACTTCTACTGGTGTATGTGCTCCTTTAAAGGAAATTAGTGAGGTAGTAAAGAATTTCCCAGAGACATTATTTATTGTCGATGGAGTTTGCGCTACCGGAGGAATAGAAGAGAGAATGGATGATTGGGGGATTGATATTCTTTTTTGTGGTAATCAAAAGGCTTTTGGAGCTCCTCCGGGACTGGCTAATTTAATTTTTAGTGAAAAGGCCTTACAAAGAAGAAACAGTTTGGGCAAGATTGCTATTTACTATCTGGATATTAATCGCTGGTTACCTATTATGAGAGAGCCTGCTAATACTTATTTTTCTACTCACGCTGTAAATATGGTCAACGCCTTACATCAAGCGTTAAAGATTATTTTACAAGAAGGGTTAGAAGAAAGATTTAAAAGACATAGAAGATTTGCCTTAGCTTTCCATCAAGGATTGGAGGCTTTAGGTTTTCAGATATTAGCCTCTCCAGAATATAGAGCAAATACTGTATCAGCTGTGTTGTACCCAGCAGGAATAGAAGATACAGCTTTTCGGAAGAGGTTGTTCGAAAATGGAGTAGTAGTTGCTTCTGCCAAACAAAAAATTGCCGGAAAGGCTTTTAGATTAGGACATATGGGTAATATTTCTGAAACTGAAATTATGATTACTTTAAGTATTATAGAAAAGACTTTATTAGAATTTAAACAAGATTTTACCCTGGGTTCTAGTATAAAAGCAGCCGAAGAAATATTGTATAAAGAATAGAATTTTTATACTGGTGGTACTTTGAATATAAAAGTATTTTATTGGGGAATATATATTATTTATTCCATAATCGTGTTTCTTCTATCTTCTCGTCCAGAAGTAGAAGTAAAACAAATCTTTTATGGACAGGATAAGATTATACATTTTGCCATTTATGGCTTACATTCTTATCTGGGAATGCTAGCTATAAAAGAAAGAAATTTTAATAAAAAACTTAATCCCTATTTACTAATCTTAGTAATCTCTTTCTCTTTTAGCTTGTTTAATGAAGTTTACCAATGTTTTATCCCGGCGAGAGAATTCTCTCCGGGAGATATTATTGCTAATTTTTTAGGAATTACCACCTGTCTTCTTTTAATTTATGGCCTAAAAGTAAAAAAAAGTGCCTGGCACTAAATTTTACATCAGGAGCAGATTATGAAAAAGAATATCTTTGTTCCTTCCAAGGGAGAATATGTTCGGGGTAATCGTCCAAAGGTGGAATGTATTTTGTGTTCAATTGTAAATGCCGACCCCCAAGTAATAAATTTAGAAGTATATAGAAGTAAAAATTTTGTCATTGCCGTTAATCTTTATCCCTACAATTCCGGACATTTAATGGTCTTTCCACATCAACACCTTAAAGAGTTAGAAGAACTTTCTTATGAAGAAGTAAAAGAGTTACACCAATTAACTTTACTTACTCTAAAAATTTTGAAAAAAATTTATCAGCCTCACGGGTTTAATCTGGGTTATAATTTAGGTAGAGGAAGTGGGGCAAGCATTGAACATCTTCATCTGCATATTGTTCCGCGATATGAAAATGAATTAAGTTTTATGGACATTCTTGGCGGAGCTAAGGTAATTGTAGAGGATCCTGTTCAGACCATGAAAAAACTAAAAAAAGAATTTAAAAAAAATATCTTTTGAAAATAAACTAAAAAAACAGGAGGAAAAAATGGAGTTATTAAAACAATTATGTGAAACTGCAGGAATTTCAGGTTTTGAGGAAAGAATTCAGAAATTAGTAAAGGAAGAGTTACAGAAAGTAGCAGATGAGGTCAAGATAGATAAATTAGGAAATGTAATTGGGATAAAAAAAGCTAAAGGGAAAAATCGCAATTCTTCTCCTAAAAAGGTTATGTTGGCTGCACATATGGATGAAATTGGTTTTATGGTTAGTTTTGTAGATAAGGATGGTTTTTTGAGATTTTCTCCAGTAGGAGGATTTGACCCCAAGACCCTAATTGCACAGAGAGTAATAGTCCATGGAAGGGAAGATATTGGAGGAGTAATTGGCTCCAAACCTATCCACATCTTAGAAGAAGAAGAGAGAAAAAAACCGCCCAAAATAAAGGATTTATTTATTGATGTGGGTTTAAACAAAGAAGAAGTCTCAAAACTAGTTAAGCCAGGCGACTTTGTCACTTTAGATAGAAATTTTAAAGAACTTAATGATAAGATTATTACTGCTAAAGCATTTGATGATCGGGTAGGAGTATATATTATGCTTGAAGCTCTGAAGCAGATTAAAGATTATGAAGTAGATATTTATGCTGTGGCTACTACTCAGGAAGAGGTTGGATTACGCGGGGCAATAGTCTCTTCTTTCTCCATTGAACCAGATGTAGGTATTGCCTTAGATGTTACTATCGCCTCTGATCTTCCTGGAATAAAAGAAGAAGAAGTTATTACCAGTTTAGGGGGGGGAGTAGCTATAAATTTAATGGACTCTTATACTATTTCAAACAAAAAATTGGTAGATTTTTTAAGGAAGATAGCGGAAGAAAACAACATTAAATTTCAAACAGATATTTTATTAGGAGGAGGGACTGATGCCGGGGCGATTCAGAGAAGTAAAACCGGTGTACCAGTTTGTACCCTTTCTGTTCCAACTCGTTATGTACACTCGGTTGTAGAGATGTGTCATCAGGAAGATATAGAAAACTCGGTTCGTTTAGTAGTTAAATTTCTGGAAAATGCTCATAAAGAAGAATTTTAAATCTAATGATAAGGTATCGGGTATCAAATATAGTAGGTAGATAGTGAAGAGGAACAGTTAACTAATTAGTTACTTGGTTATCTAATTAATTGGTTAAGAAGATAGAAAAAAGAAATCAAGGGATAAGATAATATCGAATAGCGATAATTAGTTAATTGAGAAATTGGCTTGGTATTAAACCAACTAATTACCAAGTTAACTTATAAGAATAATGAAAAAACAGCTACAAAATCTTTTACTTAAAATTTATCAAAGTTTGTACGATTATTTTGGACCATTACATTGGTGGCCAGGAGATAGTACCTGGGAAATAATGGTAGGGGCAGTACTTACTCAAAATACCAATTGGAATAATGTAGTAAAGGCTATTCAGAATTTAAAGAGGGAAAATTTATTAAGCCCTGATGCGTTATATAAGGTTGAAGAAAACAGGTTAGCTGATTTAATTAAACCTTCAGGTTATTATAATATTAAAACTAAAAGATTAAAAAATTTAGTAAATTTTGTTTTTGATGAATATCAAGGTTCAGAAGATTTAATGTTTAAGGAAGAAAGTGGTATTTTAAGAGAGAAATTGTTATCTATAAAAGGGATTGGTCCGGAAACCGCAGATAGTATATTATTATATGCAGGGAATAAACCCTTTTTTGTGGTAGATTCCTATACTCGAAGAATATTTTCCCGACATAAACTAATTCCGAAAAAGGCTAATTATAAACAAATTCAGGATTTTTTCAGTCTAAACTTGGAACCTGATGTAAGTCTATTTAATGAGTTTCATGCTCAAATAGTAATGCTGGGGAAAACCATTTGTAAAAATAATCAACCTAATTGTGTAATTTGCCCTTTAAAGTTTTTGAAGAAAGAGAAAAGATTAAACAACATCAATGTATTAATTAGGTAGAAAAACCTTATAAGAGTTCTTTTCTTAGGCGAGGATTTTTTCTGGCTGATTCTTTTAATTTTATTGAAGAGAAACATATATTATAGGGTTGATTCTAAGTGAAGGAGTGAAAATTATGTTAGAGAGAGTAAAAACAGAAAAAAAATCATTGGATAACTATCAGGATATTATTGGTGAAGAAGAACTGAAAAAAATTAAAGAATTAGCCTTACCTTTAGAAGGGGAAAAAGTTATCCATATTAATTCAACCTCTTTTGGAGGTGGGGTAGCAGAAATTCTATCTGCACTGGTTCCCTTGATGAACGATTTAGGCTTAGAAGCGGATTGGCAGGTTATTAAAGGTTCAGAGGAGTTTTTCAATGTTACCAAAATTTTACACAATGGTTTGCAAGGGATGGAAGTACGTCTAACTAAAGAGAATAAAGAAGTATTTTTAAAATATAATCAGTTGAACGAACAACTATTTGAGGGAGAATATGATTTTGTAGTAATTCATGACCCTCAACCTGTAGCTATACTACATTATCGCCAGGAAAAGAAAGGAAAATGGATCTGGAGATTTCACATTGACCCTACTAATGCCCAGGAAAATATCTGGAAATTTATTAAGCCTTTTATAGAAAAGTACGATGCGGCTATTTTTACCCTAAAAGAATATGTAAAAGAAGATCTTCGGATAAAGAAGACTGCCATTATCCCTCCAGCTATTGATCCCTTGAGCCCTAAAAATATTGAGTTAAGTCAGGAAGAAATCAATAATATTGTTACTCGCTATAATGTAGATACTAATCGGCCGATTATTACTCAGGTTTCCAGATTCGATCCCTGGAAAGATCCCCTGGGAGTTATTGATATGTACAGAGAAGTAAAAAAGGAAATCAAGGATGTACAATTAGTTCTGATTGCTTCTATGGCCCACGATGATCCAGAGGGATGGGAATATTATGAAAAAACCGCTCGCCATGCTGGGGAAGATGGTGATATTTTTCTTTTGTCCAACCTTAAGGGAGTTGGGAATTTGGAAGTTAATGCCTTTCAAAGGGCATCCAATGTGATTATTCAAAAATCTTTAAGGGAAGGTTTTGGCTTGGTAATAACTGAAGCCTTATGGAAAGGAAAGCCAGTAGTGGCAGCCAATGTAGGAGGAATTCCTTTACAGGTAGACAATCGAAGAACTGGTTATTTAGTAGGAGATGTAAAGGAGTGTGCAGAGAGAGTGATTTATTTTTTACAACATCCTGATCTTGCGCAAAAAATGGGTTTGGCAGGAAAAGAATATGTGAGAAAGAATTTTTTAATTACCCGATTATTAAAGGATTATTTGAATCTATTTAACCAGTTACTTTTAAAGTAAAGCATATCAAACATATCATATATGGAAATTTTTATAATTTAGCTTAATAATTTCCGATTACCTTCTTCTACCTTACTTAATTTCTTATTCTTAACGAATAAAATATTTCTAAAAAAAGAAGGATTTTTTAGCTTGTTCAAAGTATATATTAATTAGAGATACTTGATTCAGTGAAGAAAGTATCTCTAATGATTCATTTAGAATTAATATCAGAATGAAATAAAAGGAAAGTTGATTAGATATTATTTTTAGATTATGAATAATATTCGTCAGGGGAATAAACAATTAATTAAAGAACTAAACCGGGCTCTGGTGATCAATACAATTCTCAATTATGGACCTCTTTCTCGTACCAGGATAGCCGAGCTAACTGATTTAAATCTTTCCACGATTTCTAATATTGTTTCGGATTTAATCAGTAAAGAATTGATTCATGAAACTGGAGAAGGGAAATCAAAAGGAGGGAGAAAACCCATCCTTCTGGAATTCAATAGTAATGAGAAGTCTGTTTTAGGGATAAAGATAGGACTGGATGGAATAGTTGTAGGTTTGCTTAATTTAAAATCTAAGATTTTGGATAAAAAATTTGTTCCTTGCCCGATAAAACAAGAGGAAAAAAGCATATTAGAATTTTTAAGTAAAGCCATTCAAGCGCTATTAAGGAAAAATAAAACTAAATTAGAGGAAATAGTTGGTTGTGGAATCGGAATTTCAGGGTTAGTTAACCAAAAAGAAGGTTATTTGGTTTTTTCTCCTATATTGCAATGGAAAAAAGTGAGATTTCGGGAAATTTTAGAAGAGAAATTTAAATTTCCAGTATTTATAGATAAAGATGTCAATACATTAGCCCTGGCAGAAAAGCGTTTTGGGGCAGGTAAAAATATTAACCATTTCATTTGTATTACTATTGGAAAAGGAGTAGGAGCTGGGGTAGTAATCAACGGAGAAATTTATTATGGTGGCTACGGAGGGGCAGGAGATTTTGGGCATATCACTATTGAAAAAGATGGCCCTCGCTGTTATTGTGGCAAGAATGGATGTTTGGAAATTTTTTCTTCAGATCAATTCATAATAAACAGGATGAAGGAGTTTTTAGCTAAAAAAGATAGTCAGGAAATAAAGAATTTTTTCAGTGCTAAAAAGGATTTAACTTTACTTTCTGCTCAAGAAATTTTAGAACTTGCGACCAAAGGAGAGATTTTATCTCAAAGTATTTTCCGAGAATTAGGAGAGAACCTGGCTTGGGGGATAATGAATTTAATCTCTCTTTTTGATCCGGAGTTGATTTTAATTGGAGGAGATGGCGCGAAAGCGGGTGAATTAATTTTTAATCCAATTCGGGGGAAAATAAAGGAATATTTTCCTTTTAAACCTGAACTTAAAATTCTACCTACGCAAACTGGTGAGGATGGGTGGATTACTGGGGCAGCTGAATTGGTATTGCAGGAAGTTTTTAAAACTCCCATTTTTAAGCCCAAAAAAGAAGTAGTTCTGAAATCTGCTTTTCATTGGTAATTGATTGCTACTGGATTTTTTACCCTAAAGATTAAGGAGGTGGTATTTAAAGACCCAAAAATAACTTTAAAAGGTAAAAATCAAAAAAATTGAGGAGGAAAAAATGTTTAAAAGATTAATTTTGCTTGTTTCAGTAATAAGTTTAATTAGTATCTTTTCATTAGGGGTTCTGGGTGCTTCTAGTGTAACTGTTTTAGGTACCTGGACAGGTGCAGAGGAGGAAGCCTTTAATCAGATGGTTGCTCCTTTCGAAAGCCAGACTGGAATTGATGTAAAATTTACTGGAACTAGAGATTTACCGGCAGTTTTAACTGCTCAGGTAGAAGCCGGTAGCCCACCTGATCTATCTGCTTTACCTAATCCAGGTCAGATGGCTGAATTTGCCCGAGCTGGAAAACTGGTAGATTTAAGTACTTTTATGGATATGAAAGTATTAGGTAGCGATTATTCACCTACTTGGTTGGATCTAGGTTCCTACGAAGGAAAGTTGTTTGGAGTTTTTATATCGGCAGATTTAAAAAGCTTAGTTTGGTATAGTCCAAAAGCCTTTGCACAAGGTGGTTACGCTGTACCAAAAACCTGGGATGAAATGCTAGCCCTTTCTGATCAGATGGTAAAAGAGGGAAAAACTCCTTGGGCTATAGGATTTGAAAGTGGAGCAGCAAGTGGATGGCCTGGCACAGATTGGATCGAAGATATTATGTTACGTACTGTAGAACCAGAAGTATATGATTTATGGGTTTCTCATGGAATTTCCTGGCTTGATGAAAGAGTAAAAAGGGCGTTTGAAATATTTGGTCAGATTGCTTTAAACGAAAAATATGTCTATGGTGGACCTAATGCTATACTAACTATTAATTTTGGGGATTCTCCCGATGCCTTATTTACTACTCCACCCAATGCTTATATGCACAGACAGGCTACCTTTATCAAGAGCTTTATCCTGGATCATAATCCTCAACTAGTTCCGGGAGAAGATTTTGATTTCTTCCCCTTACCACCAATCGATGCTAAATTAGGGACTCCTGCTTTAGGGGCAGCTGATCTCTTTGCAGCTTTTAAAAACACACCGGAAGCTCAAGCATTAATTAAGTATATTGCTTCCCCAGAAGCCCAGGAGATATGGGTAGGTAAATTAGGAAAACTTTCTGCTAATAAACGGGTTAATCCTGCTGCTTATCCCGATGATTTGACCCGTAAAGCAGCCAAGATTCTAAGCGAAGCCTCTACTTTCCGTTTTGATGGGTCTGATTTGATGCCATCAGCGGTAGGTGCTGGTTCTTTCTGGACAGGAGTTTTGGATTATGTTAGTGGAGTACGTCTAGATAATGTTTTGATGACTATTGAAGCCAGTGCTCTGGATGCTTATCGGAAATAGAATTAGACAGTTTTGATTCTGATATTGCCTGAAGGTAAGTTTTTAAATAACCTTCAGGCAATATCTAATCTGTGTTTTTTAATTATATTTTTTAATTGAAGAAAAAAGGTTTAATTATACTGCTGATTCTTGGTAAGAATATAAATTATTTACTAAGACTCGTATAGTAAATTTTATTTATAGAAAGGGAAAAACCTTGTTAAATACTAAAAAATATGTTCCTTGGTTATATATTTTACCAGCAATTTTTCTTTTATTTTTCTTTTTGGTTTATCCTTCAATTAATACTATTTATATCTCCTTTTTTAATTTTAATTCCGAAATATTTGTAGGAATTGAAAATTATCTTTACTGTTTTACTAATGAAATTATGCTTAATTCATTTAAGAACAATGCTCTCTGGGTAATTTTATTTGTGCCTATTACCGTTTTTCTTGGTTTAATCATCGCAGTTTTGTTAGATCGAGTAAAATATGAGTCCTGGATAAAATCAATTATCTTTATGCCTATGGCTATTTCTTTTGTAGGTGCTGGGGTAATCTGGAAGTTTGTTTATGCTTATCGGCCAGCTTCAGCTGCTCAAACTGGAATTCTCAATGCTTTACGTATGGCTTTTCAATTAGAACCAATTCCCTGGCTGATTATCAGGCCCTGGTTAAATAATTTTTGTCTAATTGTAGTAGGAATCTGGATTTGGACTGGATTTTGCATGGTTATTTTATCAGCAAGTTATAAAGGCATACCTCGTGAATTATTAGAGGCAGCTAGAGTGGATGGTGCCTCTGAATTTAAAGTGTTTTGGCAGATTACTTTGCCTTTAATGAAACCTACTTTAGCAGTAGTAGCTACTACAATGACCATTAATGTACTTAAAATTTTTGATATCGTCTATGTGATGACCAATGGAAATTATAATACAGAAGTAATTGCCAATCGAATGTATAAAGAGATGTTTATTTTTAGAAATTATGGTAGAGCAAGTGCAATCGCGGTTATTTTATTAGTATTGATTATTCCGATGATAGTGATTAATATCCAGCGTTTTAGAGAACAGGAGGGGATAAGATAATGAAAAGACCAGTTTCTCCCTTTACTCGCTTACCATTACATTTAGTGATCATTTTTATAGCTTTTATCTGGCTACTTCCCAGTGTCGGTTTATTGATTACTTCTTTTCGAGGTTCAGCAGAAGTCGCTTCTTCCGGCTGGTGGTCTGTTTTTCAGCATCCTTTCAATTTTACCTATTTTACTTTAGAAAATTATTATCAAGTAATCAGTAGAATAGGAATGGGAAGAGCCTTTTTAAATACTTTATATATTACTATTCCTTCAACTATAATTCCAATATTGATTGCTTCTCTAGCAGCTTATGCCTTTGCCTGGATGGACTTTCCAGGTAGAAGATTTTTATTTGTGCTCTTAGTGGGTTTATTAGTAGTGCCTTTACAAATGACCTTAATACCAATCTTGCGGGTTTTTAATAAATTTGGATTAGCTGGTACTTTTCCGGGAATCTGGTTGGCCCATACAGGTTATGGACTGCCCTTAATTATCTATTTATTATATAACTTTATTTCTGGTCTCCCCAGTGAATTATTCGATTCATCTTCTATCGATGGAGCTGGGCATTTACAGGTATTTACTAAGATAGTTCTGCCTTTATCCATCCCTGCTTTAGCCTCGGTCACCATTTTTCAGTTCTTATGGGTTTGGAATGACCTTCTGGTAGCCTTAGTATATTTAGGAGGTACCCCGGATGTAGCACCGATGACTGTACGGATAAGTGCCTTAGTGGGTTCTTATGGTCAGGATTGGGAATTACTTACCGCAGCCGCTTTTGTCTCTATGGCTCTGCCTTTAGTCCTTTTTCTAAGTCTCCAACGATATTTTGTAAGAGGGATTTTAGCTGGGGCAGTGAAAGGCTAACTGGTCAAATTTCCAGCAGAGTCTAGACTTGTTATTCTTCTTTTTCTACTTCTTTTTTTGAAATGAATGAATAGACGGCGATATGATACAATGAACTTATGGAAATAAGACTATCAGGACATAGTGCCTATCGCACCGAATATCATATCGTCTGGATACCCAAATATCGCTGCCGTATCCTAAATCCTGGTCTACGAGGATATCTCAGGAAACTTTTTCCGAGAATACTCCGAAGTCTGCCAGGCTGTGAAATCATTGAATGCAGTATCCAGTTAGATCATATCTATATGGTGATGATTATACTTCCTAGTTACAGAGTATCCGAGGTCATAGGCAAAATAAAATGTCGGACAGCAAGCAGACTCAGGAAAAAATTTCCCTGGCTATTCCAGGTGTACTAGAAAGAAAATATCGTCTGGTTATCCGGTTACTTTGTCTTGACCATAGGCCTGGATGAAAAGAGCATCCTAGAATATGTCAAGTATCAAAAAACCCAGAATTTAGATCAAGCGAAGTTTGAATTGTTTTAAAGTGGCACGGGCATGCCCTTGGGTATCTACTATTCTTTTATATATCCTGTGTAGTTACTATTGCAGTTTTATGGGGAGAGATTGGAAATAAGCGTACTTTATTTACTATTACTTTTACTTCTATTTTAGCAATGATTTTAACATCTGTTACTCGATTTGTATATTAGAAAACAGCATATAGTATCGAGTATATAGTTATATGGTATATAGTGAAGAATCCAAAAGTTAGTAGCTGGGAGTCAGAAATCAAATTCGTAACTCGTATCTTGCGTGTTAGTACAGAGCGTATAATACGTAGGACCTCGATACATCGAACCCACTAATCGTCGGAAAGACGTTCTTCGTTTTTACGAGGGCAGGCATGTTTGTCAAGGTAGGGGTTTGATTTATCGAATCCGCAAAGCTCATGCCTGAAAAAATCTAAAAATATATACAGAATTTTTACTATAATATAATTTTGTAATTTTTGAATTTTAATTTTTTCATTCCATATATAATACGATATGCTGGTCACCGTTAACTAATACTGATCTAGTTGATTGGTAGATTAGCAGATTAGCAAATTGGAAGATTTTAAAGGTTTTAGATTATGGTTTTAAGTGTTTAGCTTACTAAAAATAATTGACAAAAAAGTTTATATAGTATAAGATATTAATGAAAACGATTATCAATAAGGAAGGATTTAAATGCCAGGTAGATGGGGTAAAGGACCAGTAAAATGGTGGTATGGTGAATTTAGGGATTATGGTTATAGAATTACTATTCCACGTCAAACTATTTTACAGGTTTTAGATGAATCTAAAGAACACCTTAGTGCAGAAGATATATATTTAAAAGTACATAATATTTATCCTGCTATTGGTCTTACCACTGTTTACCGAACTTTGGAAATATTAGTTAATATGGGATTAATCTATAAATTTGATTTTGGTGATGGACGAGCAAGGTATGAATTATCTAGTGGTTCTAGGAAAGCATTCCATCATTACCATCTAATATGTACTGAATGTGGTAGAATAATAAATTATACGGATTTTATAGATGAAGAATTAGAATTGGTTAAAAAAACAGAGAAAGAACTTTCAAAAAAATACAATTTTAAAATTAAAAATCATACTATCCAATTTTATGGATTGTGTGATAGATGTGCAAATAATAAAGAATAGTATATTATTTTTTATGAAAATAAATAAAAATGGTTATTATCATAAGAAAATGTTATGAAAAAATAAAATAGAAAGAAGGTAAAAAGTTTGCCCAGAGGAGATAGAACTGAACCAGGAGGATTAAGCCCCATGACTGCGAGAGCAGCAGGGTATTGTATCGATTATCCTGTGCCCGGTTTTATTGACCCTTACGGAGGTAGATTAGATTTAGGTTTCGGTTATACTAGAGGATTTGTGTCTGGATATGTTAATCCAATACCTTTGTTCCTTTAATCTATGGAGGTAGTGGTTTTATCAACACCCGGTAGAAGCTAAATAAGGGAGTTAAATGTTAGCCAAAGAAGCAAAAGTTTTAAAATACAATTTACTCGTTATTTTAATAGATTTACTGCCTAAAGGATAAGAAGGATTAGCAAAGGAGAGATTTAGTATAAAGCTAATTTCCCTTATTTGATTATCTGGGAGGTATTAGAACATGATACTAATCTTTGAAGTCTTAAAACAATCTTTAATGATAAGCTTTTTTGTATTTAATATGATGTTAATATTAGATTATTTTAATGTTCTTACTAAGGGAAATATGGATAAGATTATTAAAAAACGAAAGGAAAGACAATATCTTATTGCCTCCTTCCTCGGTGCTACTCCAGGGTGCCTGGGAGCTTTTTTGAGTGTTTCTTTTTATATTCATGGATTGATCAGTTTTGGCGCCCTAGTTGGATGTATGATAGCTACATCAGGGGATGAGGCTTTTGTTATGCTTTCTCTTTTTCCAAAACAAGCATTGCTATTATTTGTTATACTTTTTATCTTCGGGGTTATTTTAGGTTGGTTTTCTGACAAAGTAGCTCCAGTATTAAAATTCAAAACATGCGAAGGATGTAAATTATATAGAATACACTCTATTAAAGAGTGTAAATGTTTTGATAAGCAAACAATAATCCAAAATTACCAAAAATTATCACCTATCCGTGTTTTTTTATTAGTTGGGATTATCATTGTTTTAGTGGCAGTGATTTTTGGATTTTTTGGACCTTCTTCTTGGGACTGGAAGCGAATTACATTTGCTGTTTTATCCGTTATTTCATTAGGAATTATTGCAACAGTTCCTGAACATTTTTTACAGATACATATTTGGGAACATATTGCTAAAAAACATTTATTAAGTATTTTTTTGTGGTCCTTTTCCGCAATTATGGTTATCGAATTTGGTTTTAAATATTGGAACATAGAGGAATTTGTACGAGAGCATATGGAATTAGTTGGGCTAATTGCCGTATTGATGGGGATTATACCCGAATCTGGGCCTCATATGATTTTTGTTATGCTATATGCAAATGGTATGATTCCTTTTTCTATTTTGCTGGCTAGCTCCTTTGTCCAGGAGGGGCACGGAATCCTCCCTTTGCTTTCTTACACCGTAAAAGATTCGATATTAATTAAGCTATTTAAATTAGTATTTGGTATTGTAATTGGGCTTGTCTTTTACTTACTGGGATACTAATTGAATAATGAATTGTATTGAATAGTTGTCTGGAAAATATCGAAGAGAATTAAATAGGGTTTTTGAGAATGCTTAAAAATATTAAAAGAGAGTTTTAAATGGAAGATTAATGCTATAAAATGGAATTTCACCACAGGTCTCATCTAGGTTATATTGTTTACAGGTGGGCAGGCTTTTTGCAACCCTAATACTATACTTCCTATATTCCTCGATCATTTTACTCAATCTAAAACACTTATAGGCTTGTCGTCTACTTTAATTGATGAGCTTGGTGGTATAGCTATTGTATTTCCTCAATTGTTGGTAGCTAAAAAATTGAAAACAAAATTCATAAAAAACCTTTTTAATATTAGCTATCATCATATGCGCATTAAGCTGAGGATTTCTGTCTTTTACAACCTATATATTTAATAACACAATCCAAATCTAACCATTTTTTCTGTTTTTTATACCAATTCTTCATATATTTATGGGGGGGGATTGTTGCTGTCCCCTTCTTTGATATCTGGGTAAATTATTGCCCTCCAATTTAAGAGGTAGATTTTTTGGCTATTGCCAATTATGGGGAGATTTTTAGCTATCGGCTTTAAATTAATTATAAAGAATATTTTAGGAAATAATGCCATAAAATTTCTATATAATTTTGCTTTGCTTTTTTTCTTAGTCTTTATTTTTTTGAGCATCTCTTATATTGCTTTAGGTTTTGTAAAAGAATCTACTGAAAAAGTATATAAAAATCAATTACCTTTTAAAGATTTTTTTAAAAAAGCCTTTCTAATTATAAATAAAAACAGAAATTATAAATAGTTTATTATGGTAGAAATCCTTATAAAAATGAGTTTGATAAATTTTTAATTCCTTTGTATTGCATAAATTTCCGCAGGGTGTTAGAAGGGAAATCATAAGAAATGCCTTTAAGGCATTAAAAAAGAATAGTGAATTTTTTATTGTAGATTATAATGGGTTTTCTGTAAAGAAAATATCCCTTTTATTTAAAAATTGTTTGCATACTTATAAAAGTCTTTATGTATTTGATTTTGTGGGGGGGAAATTGGCAAATATGGTTTGAGGGAGGATTTAATTATTTTAAGAAACATCTATTTTTTATAGTTCTGTGAGATTACTGAAGGGGTAAAAGTGTCGTGATGAATAGTCGAAATAGAAAAGAAGAAAAAGGGGTGAAGGAATTATGAAAATAAAATTAGCATGTGGAACAGACAATGAGGTCGAGCTAACCAATAAACATTTTGGATCATCAAAATATTTCTTAATCTATGAGTTGAATTTAGAAAATAAGGATTTAAAGTTTTTAGAGGAAATAGAAAATTCTACCCTAAAAGAAGAAAAACATGGGGATATTAAAAAAGCAAAAAGTATTTCTGAATTATTAAAAAATGTTTTTGTTTTAGTAGCATTTAAATATGGCCCAAATATTAAAAGAATAAAAAAGAAATTTATACCTATTATTTCAAGAGAGAAAAACATTGAAAAAATACTAAATAAAGTTAAACATTTTAGTAATGAAATTAAATCTGAAATAGAAAAAGAAAAAGGAATCGATAAAGAGATAATATATATAAAAAAATAGAAGTAAATAAAATGGTTAAAATTGATAAAAATAGATGTGTCGGCTGTGGAATTTATGTGAATATTTGTCCGCTAGTCTTGAAATTTTAAATAGAAAAGCACAGATAAAGGATGAGAATGCAAATTGTATTACTGAAGCAGCAAATAGTTGTCCACAAGGCGTAATTATTCTTGAAGAAAATAAAGCTCAAGAAGAACCGAGTACAAGCCAAGCATTATTTTATTTATAATTTTTTTATTATCCCGAAGGGCAGAATACCACGGTCATGCCCGTGGTATCTATTAGGTAAATATAGGAGATTGAAATGAACAAACTATGGATTTTATTTATTTTAATAATAGCCCTTGGCACAATATTAGTTTTAACTATTTCCTCCAGAGATAGAAAGAATAAAAAAGGACAAATTGTGCAGGCCGAAGAAAAGATTCCCACAAACACGACTAAAGATCTAAGCATTACGGTAAGTTACGACAATAACCCTTATAAGGAAAGATTAACTAGTACCTGGGGTTTTTCCTGTGTTATAAGGAGGGCTGAAAAAACTATTCTTTTTGATACCGGTGGAGATGGCTCAACATTGCTAACAAATATGAAAAAGTTAGGTATTAATCCCCAAGAAATAGACTTGGTGGTACTTTCTCATATCCATGGAGATCATGTGGGGGGATTAACTGACTTCCTGGAAAAGAACCCAGAAGTTGTGGTTTATTTACCTAGATCATTCCCCAAGGGTTTTAAAGATAAAGTGAAAGAATATGGAGCAAAAATAGTTGAAGTTCAAGTGTCTTTAAAAATTTGCCAGGGAGTTTATTCTAGCGGTGAACTGGGAACCTGGGGAAAGGAACAATCTTTGATTATTCATACCGAAAAAGGATTGATAGTTATAACTGGATGTGCCCATCCCGGAATCGTAAAAATAGTAGATATGGCAAAAGATTTGCTTAAAAATGATGTACTTTTGGTAATGGGTGGTTTCCATTTAGGTAGAAAAAGCAGAGGTGAAATAGAAAATATTATTTGCAGTTTTCGGAAATTAGGGGTGAGCTATACCGGTCCTTGCCATTGCTCGGGAGATACCGCAAGACAATTATTTAAAGAGGAATATAGGGAAAATTTTATAAATCTTGGTGTGGGAAGAGTAGTGACTATGGATAATTTAAAATGAAACTACTTTAAGGTTGGAAGAATATGGGAATCAATGTTAAAGATTGGTTAAACGGGGAAGCCGAAGTTTTCCTTAAAGATATTGGTATTAAAAAAGGTGATGTTGTCTTGGATTTTGGTTGTGGTACTGGTTCTTATACAATCCCAGCGGCAGAAGTGGTGAATAAGGAAGGCAAAGTATACGCTATGGATAAAGATATTAAATCTATCAATAAATTGATGAAAATAGCGAAGACCAAAGATCTAAAAAATATAATACCCTTACATACTAAATCAGAAGAGTTGAAAATTAATCTTGAGAGTGAATCTATCGATGCAGTTTTGCTTTACGATGTTCTGCATTATATAGGAGCGTTAGAAAGAAAAATGATATATGAAGAGATATATAGGATTTTAAAGGAAAATGGGCTTCTTTCGGTTTATCCGAAACATCACAAATCCGATGAACCTTTAGGGAATCTATCAGATATGGAATTAGATGATGTTGAAGAGGAGATAAAGAGCCATTATTTTTATTTGCAAAGAAAATTTTATAAAAAACTTTTACATAATGGCGATTATAACAGGGGATATATTTTAAATTTTAGAAAAAAGTTGGGAGGGAATAAATACTAAATTATAAAAGTACTGTTATAAAAATACTTGACAAAATATTTTATATAGTATAATATGTTAATGGTAATCATTATCAATAACAAAAATATATATTATGCCAGAAAGACGTGGTGAAGGTGAGCAGAAATGGTGGTAAAGCGAATTTAGTGGCTATTGATTTATTATTACCATTTGGTACGTACCAAATGTGACTGAGTAATGTAATAAGGTATATAAGTTTTGCAGAGGGGAAAATTAGGGTTATTTAAAGAAGACAAAGAGAAAAAGTTTATAAAAAAATATCACAAACAACATAGGAAGGAGATGAAAAATATGCCAAGAGGAGATGGAACTGGTCCGAGAGGAGTAGGCCCTATGACTGGGAGAGCAGCCGGATATTGCGCTGGTTATCCTGTGCCAGGATATATGAACCCTTATGGAGGTAGAGCGGGATTAAGATTTGGTTATGGCAGAGGATTTGGTAGGGGTTATGGCAGAGGATTTTGGTCTGCATATCCCTATTCCTTAACTCCTCCACCTACAGCTTACGCAGGTGGATTTTACCAACAACCGGTAGAGCCCAAGCAAGAAATGGAGATGCTAGCTGAAGAAGCAAAAGCTTTAGAAAAACAACTTGAGGCAATCAATAAACGTGTTTCTGAATTAAAAGAAAAAGAAAAGAAATAGAATTTTGGCTGTAAAACTTGGTAGAAGGATAGGCTCTCCTTCTACCAAGTGTCTATTGTTAGTATATAATTAAGAAAGAAGGGAATGCAAAAGTGCCTGTTTATGAATATAAATGTAGTAATTGTAATTATAGATTTGAAAAACGACAAAGTATAAATGACCAGCCTATAAAGGTTTGTCCTCAATGTCAGGGAGAAGTAAAAAGAGTTATTAGTAAAAATACTAATTTCATTCTCAAAGGATCGGGTTTTTATCGCAACGAGTATTCTAGCCAATCATCATCTGCACCTAGTTGTTGTGGGATGACTAATCCTTGCAATGACCCTAAGAGATGTTGTGAAAATAAGTAAAGAAAAAAATTAAGGGTAAAATTAAAGTAAATTATTGCTTTAAAAATTAAAAAATAAGGAGGGAAATTTAAATGCCACGAGGATTTGGTAGAGGATTTGGATTTTATGGACCTTATAGAAGAAGATTCCCTTTTTGGGGTTGGCTTAGAAGAGGTTTACCTTATACTTATTATAATTTAAGTTGGTTCCCAGGTTGGAGAGGGACGATACCTAATTTGGGAGTTAACCCCTATGGTACGGGATATCCTTATTATGGGGGAGGTCCTGCCCTATTTTATCCATATACTTTATACTAATTAAGAACAAATAAGTAATTTTAAGTATAAGACATAGACAGCATATGATTTATAAATAAAAAAACAAAAATTATTTAAAGAATTTAAGAAAGTATAATTTTGTGGTAGTATAATATACTATACCATAAAATTATATTTTTATTTAGGATGACCTAAGAATGAAAATAGCAATTACTTCCGTGGGACCAAAATTGGAGGATAAAGTTGACCCCAGGTTTGGTAGATGTCGTTATTTTATATTATTTGATACTGATACTAATAAATTTGAAGCCATAGAAAATACTGGTGCCCAGGGAATGGGAGGAGTAGAAATTCAATCGGGTCAAATAATGGTGGATAGAGGAGCAGAGATAGTGTTAACCGGGAGTTGTGGACCTAATGCCTTTCAAACTTTACAGGCAGCAGGTATAAAGGTAATAACCGGAGTAACCGGTACGGTTCAAGAAGCAATCGATAAATTTAGATAAAGAGTGCGGTTGCGTACTCTAAGGGTATTCCCATAGTGAAAATAAAATCCTCCTATGAACAGGAATTTATCCAACTATCCAAAAAAATCATATATTCTATTTAATATTTTTATGGTTTTGTAATAATAAGAATCGAGGTATTTTTTAAATGAAGGAAATAGTGATAGTAAGTGGTAAAGGTGGAACAGGAAAGACAGTTATTACTTAATTGGAGAGCAATCACTAATTATTCCGAGTATTAAAAGCCTTATAGTTATTACTGGTTGTGCTCATTCTGGAATAGATAAGATATTAAGTTTGGCAAATAAGTTAGATAAAATTTATGCATTGTTGGGAGGATTTCATGATTTTAAGGTGGTGTGGGCTATCAACTTTCTATATAATAAAGAAGTTAAAAATCTGAAATCTAAAAATATATGTAAATGATATAATGCTTGTCTGAGGAAAATATATTTCGAAGAAGGAAGATTAAATTCTAAGTGGATTATTGAATATTGTTGGGGAAATTATCAGCAATGTATAAGGAGAAAACTAAAAGAGAGAGGTCAATATCATCCTGATTATATGCTTCCTGGTGGGACTATTGATGAAAAATTAAAGAAATAAGAGCAAGAGGAATATGTTATGTACTATATATGCAATAGCTGGATTAATATTATTAATTTCGTTTATTCTTTTTCCAGATGAAGTAATTTTAAATTATCTAGGGCATAGTAGTAAATCTATTAATATTTTTTTGTCTCTACTTTTTGGATCAATAATTATAAGGCCCGGCTTCGTCGCTTTTTCTTTATTTGGTTTTTTGTTAAGTAAAAGGGTCTCTTACCTGGTATTTCAACATTCACTATAACTTTAATGTGGTAGGTAGAATAACATTTCCTATTGAAAAAAAATATTCTGGAGCAAAATTGACTATAATAAGAAATATAATCCATCGGATTTTTATAGCTATTACCACTGCTAAAATGACTGATATCTTCTTTGGAGAGATTTTTTAATGAAAAGAAATATTAAAATTAAAATAGCCTATATATCAAGTTATATTTTTTTTAATTATTTCTTTTGTGTTTAGATTTAACCCTGGTAAAGAAATTGGTTATAATTCCCCCTCCTTTTTATATATAAGATATTTCCTTGTGCTGTTATATTGATAGGTCTATTTGAAGTATGGATAAAGCGAGAAATAATTGAAAAATATTTAGGTGAAGAATTATGTATTAAAATTAAAGGGAATATAGGCTATGTTGCTTGCTGGAATTATAGCTGGAGGGTTAGTGGTAGCTTTTCCAGTTGCTTATTCTATGTATAATAAAGGAGCAAAACTCAGTGTTATTTTTACCTATATGGGAGCTGTTGCAATTTGTAGAGTCCCCATAACTATATTTGAAGCATCATTTATGGAAGTAAAATTCAGGATTAAAAATTATTAGTTTCTCTGCCTTTAGTTATTATAGCCTCGATATTAGTAAGTAATTATCTAAGCAAGAGAAATTATAAGATTATAGAGAGGAAGTAAATTAGTTATTTGTAAGTATTCAGTTTTAAAAAATATCAAGAAGAAAGGTAAATAAAAATGAAAAAAATTTTAATTCAATTAAGTGATATAGCAGTTGCCTCTCCTGGTGTTCCTGTTTATCTAATTTCAACAATAAATAAAAGTGGGGTTAGAAATATTGCTCCTTACGGAATGGTAATGCCGGCTTCTTATAACCCACCTATTTATGTAGTAGGTTCAGATAAAGATAGAGATACTTACCAAAATATTTTGGAAACAAATGAGTTTGTATTAAATATTCCCTCTACTTCGATGTTAGAAAAAATAAATCTTACCGGAGCAAAATTTCCTGCTGAGATAGATGAATTTAAAAAAGCAAATTTTACCCCGATTTCAGCTTTCCAAGTAAAACCACCTTTGATTGCAGAGTGTAAGTCTCATTTTGAGTGTAAATTATTGAATATTTACG
>DJVR01000061.1 GCA_002441285.1 Candidatus Atribacteria bacterium UBA6251
TGTCCGGATTATCGGGGGAAGACCACTTGGTTAGAGTAGATATAATGCATCAATCCTTCTAGATCTTTTTTATGTTCTGGCCTTAGGTTTCTCTCTCGGCGTAATTCTTCCAAGGCCTTACCTATTTGTTCTGTTTTAAGTAGACTCCTTATCTCTTTTTGCCTCTTTTTGTGGTAGGGGAGGGTCTTTTTTATCTTACTTTGGAG
This sequence comes from Candidatus Atribacteria bacterium UBA6251, assembly GCA_002441285.1. Classification (GTDB taxonomy): domain Bacteria; phylum Atribacterota; class Phoenicimicrobiia; order Phoenicimicrobiales; family Phoenicimicrobiaceae; genus UBA6251. Next base: position 207 of record DJVR01000061.1, read on the forward strand.
ATGGAACTTAGAAAGTTGATAGACCGAGTGGGGGAAATAGTTTTGGGCTCCCTCCTTGATCCAGGTAGCCCCATCTCCTCCGATTAGGACTAATTCTGCCTGGCTTAGCTTAAATCTCTTTTCCCCTAAGATACTCAAATTGGCCATAAATTCATCTCCGGAGGTTATCCCGGCATAGGTAAATTTATCCTGTAGTCTTTTGGCCTCACCCTTTCCTGTTTTATATCTGCTTTCTTTCCCTTTACTGATGATTCCTAATTTAAGCTCTCCTCTTTTCTTTTCTTCATTTTGTAAGTGAATATTGGTGCCATCTACTTCTATATAGACTATTCTATTATCTGCTTCTTTAGTTAATTCATCTTCTTTCTCTCTTAGGGATTTTATTAGCTCTTTATCTATCTCTTCCTTCTCTTCTTTTAGGATCTTTTTCCCTTGTCTTATCACCTGTTGTCTTAGGCTTTCGAAACTGGGGCCATCCCCATAAAATTCTTGGATTAATTCCTGGGCCTTACGATAACTACCACCTCCAAAGGCCAAGAGCCCTTCTATCTTCTGGTAGGACTCACTTACCCGTTGGTTCTTACTAAGACCTAATTTTTCGTCCAAAAGATAGTGGTATTTGCCCCCTTGGTCCTGGTACAATCTCTTGGAGAAGGTGATATCTCCTAAGAGGGTGGTCAGATAGCGCAGTCTCTTACCTTGAGAGGAAAGTTTTCCTCTTTCTCTTTCTACCATCAGTTTATCATCTATTAGCTGTAAGAGCTCTTCTAATATCTCTTGGCCGATCTTTCTACTTAAGCCAAAGATTATTTTCTCCAAGTAGTGGAAATTTAGGTGCTTTTCTGGTATATTTAATTTAAGATTTGGTAAGTTTATGGTTACCTCTAAGTTTTTCATAGGGTAGATTTACCTCCTTTTAAAAAAGAATGTCTATTCTTTTTTTATTTTTCTTGAGGTAAGTCTACCTTATTTATTTACCCCTTGGCAAGTCTTTTTCTTCAAATCCCCTACTAAAATTTTACACTATCAAAAAATAAAAAAATGAATGGAATAATCTTAATATTCGTTCTGGAATAGATAAAATATAAGGTAAAGACTCGAATCAGAAAATAATAATATGAAAGTTTATGCAAATTTTTTACCCCCAGCATTTGTATCATATGATATAATTATATAATATATTTGGAATAATAATCTTTTTAACTAGAAATATATTATTGTTAGTAGCTTTATCTCTTTCAAACTATCGTTTTTGTTCTTTTTATTTTTTAGTAAAGCTTTATGTATTATCTTTGCTGGATGGTATCTTTTATGGTAGCAGTAGCCAGAATAAAGGATTTTTTTAATTGGCTGCCGCCCGGCTTTAAGGTTAATAATAACTGCAAAAAGTTTAAAGTTTGTGAGAAAAATTGTCTAATGGACCTGGCTAGAAGTCTATCCGATGTTTCGAAGCGTTCTAAAATAGATACAGAATATAACCTTTGTAGCAATTGTGGTGATACCTATTCAAAGGGAATAATAATTTTCTCCTGATGAGAGACAATACAAAATAATATTTTCTTGAATATCGGGAATATAAAGACTATTTTAAACCAAGAATTTTAGTAGAAAATTAAATTTAGAATATAGGATTATCCAGGTAAATAAATTTTTAAGTTAATAATTTAGAAAATTTTTAAAAATAAATCCATATTTACAAAAATAGATAAAATAAGGAGTAGAGTTTATGGAATTATCTGACTATCAAGTACCGGTGAATTTTATTCAAGAGATTATTGATCAGGATAAAAAGACTAATAAATACCAAGGAAGAGTACATTTACGTTTTCCACCCGAACCTAATGGCTATTTACACATCGGACATGCTAAGTCGATCTGTTTAAATTTTGGTTTGGCGATTAAAAATCAAGGTCTATGCAATCTACGTTTTGATGATACTAATCCCAGTACTGAGGAAGTTGAATATATTAATTCTATCATTAATGATGTAAGATGGTTGGGTTTTGATTGGGGTGATAGACTTTTTTATGCCTCTGATTATTTTGAAAAAATGTATGAGTATGCCATTAATTTAATAAAAATGGAGAAGGCTTATGTTTGCGATTTAAGTCCCGAGGAAATTAGAGAATATCGAGGTAATTTTACTACTCCGGGAAAAGAAAGCCCTTATCGCAACCGTTCAGTGGAAGAGAATTTAGATCTTTTTCAAAGAATGAGGGCTGGCGAATTTCCTGATGGTTCAAAGGTATTAAGGGCAAAGATTGATATGTCTTCTCCTAATCTTAATCTGAGAGACCCAGTGCTTTATCGAATTGTTCGAGCTTCTCATCCTCGAACTGGAGATAAATGGTGTATTTACCCTATGTATGATTACGCTCACCCCTTGGAAGACTATATTGAGGGGATTACACATTCTATCTGTACTTTGGAATTTGAAGATCACCGACCACTCTATGATTGGGTACTGAATACTCTAAATCTACCCCATCCTCCTCAACAGATTGAATTTGCCCGTCTTAATTTAACTAATACAGTTATGAGTAAGAGAAAACTTCGTCGTTTAGTGGAGGAAGGATATGTAAATGGTTGGGATGACCCCCGATTGCCTACTATTTCTGCTCTCCGTCGTCGGGGTTATACCCCAGAAGCTATCTGTAATTTCTGTGAAAGGATTGGAGTATCTAAAAGTAATAGTACGGTAGATATTCGCTTTCTGGAACATTGCGTGCGTGAAGATTTAAATAAAAAAGCAGCTCGGGTAATGGTTGTTCTTGATCCGATAAAATTGATTATTGATAATTACCCTGCTGAACAGATAGAAGAAATAGAAATTGAAAATAATCCGGAAGATCCTGCTTATGGATCTCGTAAAATTCCTTTTTCGCGAGTTCTATTTATTGAAAAGGATGATTTTTGTGAAAATCCTCCCCAGGGATACTTTCGATTAAGTCCGGGGAAGGAAGTAAGATTGAAAGGTGCATATATTATTAAATGTGTAGGATTAGTTAAGGATGAAGAGAGTGGAGAAATTAAAGAGATACATTGCACTTATGATCCGGAAAGTAAGAGCGGTAAACCAGGAGCTAAACGTAAAGTAAAAGGAACCTTACACTGGGTCTCTGCTGCACATGCTATCCAAACTGAGGTACGACTATATGATTATCTTCTTTTAAGTACACCCGAAGAAATTGAGACTGAAGAAGAAGATAAAAAAGACGACTTTATAAAAAAACTTAATCCTGATTCGCTAAAGATATTAACTGGTTGTTTGGCTGAGCCTGAGCTAAGGGATGCTAAAAAGGGAAGCAAATTTCAGTTTATGCGGAAAGGCTATTTTTGTGTGGATTTAGATTCTCAACCGGATAGATTGATCTTTAATCGTATTGTTTCTTTACGAGATAATTGGGAGAGAACTGCTCAGATAAATAATATGTAGAATTCCATTAATAAAGTACATTTTAGTTACAATATTCTTATTTACAAAAATCCGAAAACAGATAATTTTCGGATTTTTTGTATAAATTGAGGGTGAAAAAGAAGGAAAAAACAAATAAAACATAGAATATAGTTTAAGAAAAATTTTTAGTATAATAAAAGTTAGGAAAAGAAAAAGAAAGGTAAATCTTTCTTTTTCAATAGTTTGCAGAAAAGGTTTAATCTGTGATATTCTATTAATATAAATTTAAAAATTTTTTCAGGATGAAGTATCTATGTCTGCATTTATTCAGAATAAAAAATTAAGTTTTTTGATTAATGTTTTAATCAGTTTATTAATTATATTTCTAATTTTAAACAAATTGAGATGGTTGTTTATTTATTTTGGTACCGCTTTAATTATTGTGTATTTTTTTGAGCCTTTTTATAAATTTTTGCTAAAAAAAAGATTTTCTCGAGGGCTATCCATTTTAATTACTATATTAATAATCATTGCCGCCTTGGCTTTGTTTCTGATTTTTGTTATTCCTGCTTTAATACACCAGGTAAATACCTTATATAAAGAAACCCCTGATTTTGTAAATAAATATAAAGAGATGCTTTTCTCCCTGGAACCATATCTAAGTCGTTTTATTGAGCCAAAAATTATTGAAAACTTAATTTCTGAAAATTTAGCTGAATTACAAAAAGCAATCCTGACTTTAGCTCGAACTATAGTAATATCTCTATCAAGTATCATTCCCAATATTTTTTTTGGTTTGGCCATTATTCCTTTAATTCTTTTTTATTTACTAAGAGATATGAGTATCTTTAAAAGTAATTTAAATATCTTTGTATCTCAAGAGAAAAAAAAGGAATTTCAGGAAATATTAGAAGAGATAGACCATATTATTAGCGGATTCATTCGGGGAAGAATTATTGTCTGTTTTATTGTAGGAGCTTTAATCGGTGTTAGTTTGTATCTCTTAAATTTAAAATTTGCCTTAATTATTGGGATAATCAGCGGGATATTTAATTTTATACCTTACTTAGGCCCTATTATTGGATTAGTATTGGCTATAATTTTTAATTTTGGAAGTCCCTGGTGGACCTGGCTAATAATTATTTTAGTATTTTTAGTAGTAAACCAGCTTGAGGCGATATTTCTTAATCCCTGCATCCTGGGAAAGGAATTAGGTCTACATCCGTTAACGGTAATATTTGCCATTTTATTTTGTGGACAATTACTGGGAATACTGGGAATAATTATCGCTGTTCCCTTAGCTGCCATTTTAAAGGTATTAGCTTTAAGATATTTAACTCAGGAGGAATAAGCAAGATAGATGAAAAAAATAATATATCTCATTATAGTACTAGGAATAGTTCTATTAGCTTCTCTTTTTTCTTCTGCTCAAGCTTTAGAAATAAATATTTTTCTAGATCAGCAACCACTAGAAAATATTGAGACTTCAATTATGGAAAATGACCACCTATTAATTCCTGCTAGAAGTATTATTGAGGCTATGGGGGGAAGAATAACCTGGTTTTCTGCCTTAAAATTATTAAATATATATTTAGAAGGACAGACAGCCAGTCTGGTTATTGATGACCCTTTTCTAGAGGTAAATGGTAAAAAGGTTGCTCTGGAAATTTCTGCTAAAATTATCAATAATCGGGTGATGATTCCAGTAGAAGTTATTAAAATTATCAGTCAGGTAGAAGTTACCTGGGATAACCAGAACAAAAATCTTTATTTTGATACCATTAAGCCCAATCTCTTAAATATCAGGAGTTATTCCCATCCAGATAAAACCAGAATCGTAATAGATTTATCAGAAGCTACTGAATTTAGAGCAAGTTATTTGACTGATCCAGAAAGAATTTATGTGGATATTATGGGATCTACAGGGAAATTAGAGGAAGAAGCGAAGCAATTAGAGATTAATGATGGAGTCATTAAGCAGGTAAAAACTACTCAATTTAATGGTGAAATGGCCAGAATAGCTATTGGTTTATTCCAAAAAGCTGAATATGAAACCTTTAGCTTACTTAGTCCGGATAGAATAGTAGTTGATATATTCAAACCTGAAACCAAAGAAGCAGTTTTATCCGAAAAGATTACTACTTCCCAACCAAAAGAACAACCGTCAGTTACTATAGAATCAGGAATAGCTAAAAAGAGAGTAGTAGTGATAGACCCTGGACATGGGGGGAGCGACCCGGGCGCTATTGGACCTACAGGATTGAAAGAAAAGGAAGTAACTTTAGGTATTGCCCAGGCTTTAAAAGAATTATTTAATCAGGCAGGTATTCCGGTTTACTTAACCAGAGAGAAAGATAATCTGGTTTATTTAGAAGATCGAGTAAATTTTGCTAATCAAAAGAATGGATTTGTATTTGTAAGTATTCATACTAACTCTGTATTAAAACACCGACCAGAAGCAACAGGAATAGAGACTTATGTATTAAGTTCTAAATATATTGGAGCATCAGCGAAAGATGTGGCGGATAGAGAAAATCGAGCCAGTAGAATGCATCCAGAATTAGATACTGATTTAGCTAAGATTATCGCCGATTTGGAAGAAAGTGCCAATATCCAGTATAGCTTGGATTTGGCAGAAATTGTCCAGAAAGAGATGGTAAATTATCTTAAACTGGGAAATAGAGGTGTCAAGCAGGCTCCTTTTGTAGTATTAAAAGGAGTTAATATGGCCGCAATTCTAGTAGAAGTAGGTTTTATTTCTAATCCTAATGAAGAAAAATTATTGAGAGATAATAATTTTAGAAAAAAAGTAGCTGAGGCAATTTTTAAAGCATTAAAATATTATTTAGAAAAAACTCCTGATGAAATTTAAAGGGGAGTATATATGGGAACAGGAAGAGTTTCAAAAAGGAAAAAAAGGAATAGCTTAAAAGGCATGCTAATACTGATAACCATAATAATCTTAGTAATTTTAGCTTATTATATGTATAGCAAGCTAATTCTTCCTTTCTGGCAGGAATATCAAGAGAAAAAAGCTGCTCTAGAAAAGGTTGCTCTCCCGGAAAAAGCGGAAGAAGAAGAGAAAGTAGAAATTATACCTGAAGAAGAACTAAAGGAGATTACCCTATATTTTGCTGACAATCAAGCTAATTTACTAGTTCCTGAAAAGAGATTAGTTTATATTTCTTCTACTTTAGCTAAACAAATGATTATAGAATTAATTAATGGACCACAAACTGAAGGTCTTTATCCTACTCTTCCGGAGGGAACGAAATTATCTGAACTTTATATTGCCGAGAATATTGCTTATGTTGATTTATCTGAAGAAGTAATAAAGAATCATCCTGGGGGAAGTGCAGCAGAAATTATGTCGGTATATTCCATTGTTAATACCCTTACCGAAATCGATTCCATTCAAGCTGTTCAGATATTAATTGCTGGTCAGGAAAGGGAAAGTTTAACTGGTCATTTAGATATTAGTAGGCCTCTGCTTAGAGATGAGGAATGGATTAAATCCCAGCCTGTTCCTTAGACCTCTTTTTTGACCATAGAGAGGATTTAATGATAAATAATACCAACCTTCAAAAAATATTCGAAAATCAGATTTTATGGATTGCTTTAATTACCTTTTTGGTTAATCAAGTTTTAAAACTAATCATCTTCTATTTTTCAGAAAGAAAATGGAATATTCACCGGTTTATAGGGATGGGAGGAATGCCCAGTACTCATTCTGCTTTAGCCATTTGTGTAACTACTGTGATTGGTTTGAGTGAAGGAGGGGATTCAGCTTTATTTGCTTTATCCTTAGTTATCTCCTTCATCATTATGGCTGATGCTGCGGGAGTTAGAAGAGAAACCGGAGAGCAGGCTAAGGTTTTAAACAAAATCCTTTTAGAATTTTTTGAGGAACACAAGATTAGAGATAAACGTTTTAAAGAACTTATTGGACATACCCCTTTTGAAGTAATTGTAGGAGCTTTAATAGGATTTGTGCTGGGGGTATTTCTATTTTATTGCTGGAATTCCTATGCAGGGTAAAAGAAGTAAAATAATTGACTAATCGGGGTGAATTGAAGTATTGAATAACATAGAGAAAGAACGTATAGATTTACTGCTGGTAAGAAAAGGTTTTTTTTCTACCCGTGAAAAAGCCCAAAGGGCTATTATGGCGGGAGAAATAAGTGTAGATGGAACAAGAGTGGACAAGGTAGGACAAAAATTCGTTTTGGATAGTACCATAACCCATTTAAAAAGGAAACCTTTTTATGTAAGCAGGGGAGGAGAAAAACTGGCTAAGGCTTTAGATGTTTTTTCCGTGGCGATAAAAGGTAAAATAATTATTGATGTTGGTGCTTCTACCGGGGGGTTTACTGATTGTCTTCTACGATCAGGTGCCCAAAAAGTATACTGTGTAGATGTGGGTTATGGACAGTTAGACTGGAAACTACGCCAGGATTCTAGAGTTATTATTATGGATCGAACTAATGCAAGATTTCTTTCTCCGGATAAATTCAATCATTTATTTGATTTAGCTACTATTGATGTTTCTTTTATTTCACTAGAAAAAATACTCCCTGCGATTTATAGTATATTGAAGGAGAAAGGAGAGGTAATCGCTCTCATAAAACCGCAGTTTGAAGCAGGTCCAGAATTGGTGCAAAAAGGTGGAGTAGTAAAAAACTTAGAAACTCACCAATTAGTTCTACAAAGAGTAACGGATTTTGTTCGCAAGATAGGTTTTAAAGTGCGAGGTTTAACCTTCTCTCCTCTTCGCGGAAGTGCGGGTAACATCGAATTTTTTATTTACTTACTCAAAGATAATACTCCAGAAGAAAAACAAGAACTTCCTATTCAGATAAAAAGAGTAGTAGAATTAGCACATCAAAATTTTTTTAAAGAAAAAGATAAAAATAATTAAGCGATTAAGTAATTTTTAATTAAAAGTGAAGTAAAATAGACAAATAATATATATAAAAATTTAAAGAAAATAAGTAGCAATTTGTGTACATAGAAGGGATGTGAAATTCAGATTTATTTAAATAATACTGGAGTGGTCCTATTTGAGTTTTAATATCCAAGAAATTTCTATTTTGATCTTTGCTGTTAGTGTAATTTTAGTCTATACCATTATTAAGGTATATAATTTTATTAGAATTAGAAAAATACAGAAAAGATTTAATAAAGGTAGAAAAGCAGAAAAAGCAGCTGAGAAAATTTTAACTAAAAATGGCTATACTATAATAGAAACCCAGAAGAGTAAGTCGCTTCTGGTTACTATTGGAGATAAGCTACATCACTATATAGTCAGGATCGATTATCTGGTAAAAAAAAGAGGTAAAATATATGTAGTAGAAGTAAAAAGTGGAGACAAGATTCCTTATATTACCAATCGAGAAACTAGAAGACAGATGTTAGAATATTATCTAGCCTTTCAACCCCGAGGTATTCTTCTACTAAATATGAAAAATAAAAGTATTTCGGAAGTACGTTTTCAATTTGAAAGTATCACTGCTAGATGGTTAACTCGTCTTCTATATTTTGTCTTAGGAATTATCTTTACTTATATTTTGCAATATTTTTTAGGTGAGGGATGGAAATGAAATTAAAAAGTATAGGATTAGTGGTAAATTACCAGAAAGAAAAGGCCGAAGAGACAGTTAATTATTTAGTCGAATGGTTTAGAACAAAAAATATAAAAGTTTATGTCGAAGGTTTTAGCGATAAACATTTAAATCAGAAAGGTTTACATTATGAGGTAGAAGAATTCCTTTCTACCGTAGATTTAGTTTTATCCTTGGGAGGAGATGGAACTCTCCTGCGCACTGCCAGAATAGCGACCTTAAAAGATCTTCCAATATTGGGAATAAATTTGGGAGGATTAGGATTTTTAACTCAAGTTAGAATAGAAGAGCTGGAACAATATTTAGTTAAGCTATATCAAGGAAAATATGGACTACAGAAAAGAATGATGTTAGATTGTGTGATAAAGAGAAAAGAGAAAAAAATTAAAAAATTTATAGCTCTTAATGATGTGGTTATTGGTAAAGGAGCTTACGCCAGAATTATCAGCCTGGCTACCTATGTCCATAGTGATTATGTGATAACTTATTCTGCTGATGGGTTAGTGATTTCTACTTCTACCGGTTCTACTGCCTATTCTCTATCTGCTGGAGGACCTATTGTTCACCCTTCTATTGATTCTATAATTCTTACTCCTATTTGCCCACATACCCTTTCTGCGCGCCCCTTAATTATTGGCAAAAATGATGAGGTGAAGGTTATCTTAGAAACAGAAGAAGAAGAAGTGATGGTGACTGTCGATGGTCAGGAGGGGTTTATCATCGAAGCTCAAGATGAAGTATGGATAAAAAAATCTTCTCACCAAGCTAAATTAATCACTTTTAAAGAAAGTAATTTTTATACGGTCTTAAGAGAAAAGTTAAGATGGAGTGGACAAGTCAATTCACCCTTGCAGGAGGAAAAAAGTAGAATTAAAATAAGTTCAAAAAAGAAGGATAGGTAAACTATTTAGTTATGTTGTTTCAATTAAATATAAAGAATATTGCATTAATTAAAGAATTAAATATTGAATTTGATCAGGGATTAAATGTTTTAACTGGAGAGACTGGAGCGGGAAAATCAATTATTATTGAGGCAATAAATTTAATTCTGGGGAGTAGTGCTCATAGTGATTTAATTCGCTCAGGAGAAGACAGTCTGGTAGTAGAGGCTTTATTTCATTTGTCTCCGGTTGAGAAAATACCTATTAATCATCTTCAATCAGCTATAAAATTAGTAGATGAGCAGGGCTATTTAATTATTCGGAGAGAGATTAATCGAAGTGGAAGAAATAAATGCTGGATTAATCAGAACTTAACTAACCTTTCTCTGCTACAGGAAGTAGGTAATTATTTGATCGATTTGCATGGTCAACATAGTCATCAATATCTTTTAGATTCCTCTCGACATATTGATATTATAGATAGCCTGGGAGAGGAGAAAGTACACGCATATCGGAAGGAATTATTTAATGGTTATAAATCTTGGCGCGAAAAGAAAAAAAAATTAACTCACTTAGTTCAGGAAAGACAGGGGAATTTAAAAAGGATTGGTTTTTTAAAGTTTCAATTAGAAGAAATCGATAAAGCATCCTTACAAAAAGATGAAGATAAGATCTTAGAAGAAGAGGAAAGAGTATTGCGGAATGCTGAGAAGATAATAGAAAGGATGGGGAAAGCGGTTTATATCCTTTATGAAGGTGTAATGGAGCATCCTTCTTTACGAGATTCTTTAAATGAAATAGTAAAAAGTTTTGGAGAGATTTCTTCTTTAGATCATAAAATCGAAGAAATGAGAGAAAAACTAAAAGAGATTAAATTACAACTCGATGACTTAGTTTATGAGATGGAAAATTATAAGGATAAGATTGAATTAAATACTCAGAGATTAAAAGAAGTCGAGGAGAGGTTAAACCTGATTAATAATTTAAAAAATAAATACGGAGACAGTATTGAAGAAATTTTAAAATATCGGGAAACAATCTATCAGGAGTTAAAGTCTATTGATTATAGTGAAGAAGAAATAGAAATTTTGAGGGTAGAAATAAATGAATTAACGCGCCAAATCTCAGAGATTTGCCTTGAGTTAAGTTTAGAGAGAAAAAAAATTTCCCAAAAATTAGAGGAGAAGGTAGTCCAGGAGCTGGATGATTTGAATATGAAAAAGTGTAGCTTTAAGGTAAATATTCAGCAAGCGACAGATCCAGAAGGAATAAAGATCGATGATACTTACTATAGGATTAGTTCTAAAGGTATAGACCAGATTGAATTTTTAATCTCTCCCAATCCTGGAGAGCAATTAAAACCACTATCCCGAATTATTTCTGGTGGAGAAGTCTCTAGGGTTATGCTAGCTTTAAAATCTATCCTTGCTCAGGTAGATCAGGTTCCTACTTTAATCTTTGATGAGATTGATAGTGGAGTGGGGGCAAGGTTAGGGGAAGTTATTGCTCAAAAATTAAAAAATATTTCTCAAAATAGACAGGTAATCTGTGTGACCCATCTCCCTCAGATAGCCTGTAGGGCAAAAAAACATTTCTATGTGGAAAAATATAGTAAAAATAATCAAACCCACCTTAGTATTGGTGAATTGAGTGGAGAGAATCGGGTTCAAGAGATTGCCCGTATGTTGGATGGGAATCAGATTAACAATATTTCTCTTCGTCATGCCCAGGAAATGTTGGAAAGAGAATAGCTAAATAGTTAGTTATATTGTATTCTAAAATAAATAAACAGGTTTTTCTATGATTTCCAGAAAGAACGATCAAAATAATAAAAAGTGGTTAAAAGAAATTGCTAATCAAAAAGAGATTCTTAGTACTCTAAAGGCTATTATTCGCTCTACCGATGACGCCATATCAGTAGTAGATGAAAATGGCTTACATACTATTATTAACCCCGCTTATACTCGTTTAACCGGATTAACCGAAGAAGATGTAATTGGTAAACCACCTACTATTGATATCGCTGATGGGAATGAGAGTATGCACTTAAAAGTACAGAGAACCGGGATCCCAGTACATGGAGTGAGAATGCGGGTAGGACCTAATAAAAAAGAAGTTATTGTGAATGTAGCTCCGGTAATAGTTGATGGAATACAAAAGGGGAGCGTAGCGGTGATTCATGATGTCTCAGAAATAGAATCATTGACTGCGGAATTAAATCGGGTAAAAGAGAGAGTTCGTCATTTAGAATCGAAATATACTTTTGAAGATATTATTGGAAAAAGTCGAGCAATGATTATTGCAAAAGAGCAGGCTCAAAAAGCATCCCAGACTCCTGCTACCGTATTATTACAGGGAGAGAGTGGAACCGGTAAGGAACTCTTTGCCCATGCTATTCACCATGCCAGTAATCGGAGAAATAAACAATTTATAAGGGTTAATTGTTCAGCTTTAGTCGATACCTTACTAGAGAGTGAGCTCTTTGGTTATGAAGGTGGTTCTTTTACTGGCGCTCAAAAGGCTGGACGGAAAGGTTTATTTGAAGAAGCAGATAAAGGTACAATTTTTTTAGATGAGATAGGAGTAATGAGTCTGAACCTTCAAGCAAAACTCTTACGGGTACTTCAAGAAAAAGAGATTACTCGAGTGGGGGGTAGAAAAGCAATTAATGTTGATGTAAGAGTTATTTCTGCTACTAATATTAATCTAAAAAATGCAGTTAGGCAAGGAAGATTCAGAGAAGATCTTTATTATCGTTTATATGTCATTCCTATCTATATTCCTCCTTTAAGAGAGAGAAAAGAAGATATACCCCTTCTGGTAAATAATCTGATTAGAAAATATAATCAGGATTTTGGGAGGAATGTGCGGGGGACTTTACCGGGAACTTTAAAGATTTTAGAAGAATATTATTGGCCTGGGAATGTAAGAGAATTGGAAAATGTTATTGAGCGGTCAATGATTAATATGAAATTAAATGAAGAAATGATTGCTCCCAAACATATTCCTCCATTGGTAGAGATAAATGAAAAGGAAGAAAAAGAAGAAATAAAAAAGGTAGGTTTAAATCATCTCCATTTCTTTGAATCAGATAAAGAAAAAGAAAACCTCAAAGAAGTAAAGCATAGTGTGGAAAAAGCAATAATTCTGGAGGCTTTAAAAGTTTCAGAGGGTAATCATTTAAAGGCAGCACAAAAACTCGGAATTAGTGTAAGAAGTCTTTATTATAAAATTAAAAAATACGATATTCATAGGTACTATGACTATAAGTAAAAAAAGAAAAAAATTTTTAGAAATAATTTTAAGTTATTCTAAAGGTAAAACCAGAGCAGAGAAATTTTGTGCTGAATTGTAAAATATTGCATAAAAATGACGTTTATTGCATTTTATTGCAAATACAAAATTAAAAACTGTTTTCTATATTTTCTGAACGGTGATCTTTTAAGGGTAAAAGATTACCTTTATTTTTTATCCTTTCTTTTTAGAATTGGTATAAAAATTGCTTATATAAATATTGGGAGCTTTTTTAGAAGTAAGGGTTTAATATAAGTAAACTACTTTTAAGATTTAACAACAATGGGTATTAAGTGTAAATAAATAGATATGAATAATATTTATTGAGAAAAATAATCAAATAAAATATTCAGATTTTATAACAATTTTTAAAGGAGGGATGTATAAATTATTAAAAAATAGAAGGAAAACAATAAATTTTCTTGAAAATATAAAAGGAGAAAAAAATGCCAATAAGCACTGAAGAATTTTATTCTATTTTAGCTTCTCGAATGCAGGCTTCCTCGATAAGAGAAATATTAAAGATTATACAAAGTTCCAAAGTCATTTCCCTGGCTGGTGGTATGCCAGACCCAGCTACTTTTCCTGCAACAGAATTAAAAATGGTGACTCAGAAAGTATTAACCGAAAATAATGCTCAAGCTTTACAGTATAGCAGTACTGAAGGATTAAAACAATTGAGAGAATTTCTTTTAGATTATTTGTTACCAGAAAACAGAAAAGAAACTTTAGAAAATATCATTATTTGTTCAGGCTCTCAACAAGGTTTGGATTTAGTGGGCAAGGTATTATTAGACCCTGGCGATATAGTGATAGTTGAACTTCCCAGTTATTTAGCTGCTTTGAATGCTTTCCATAGTTATGGTGGAGAAACGGTAGGCATTCCTATGGATGATGAAGGAATGAAGATGGGATGTTTAAGAGAGACTTTAAACCAACTCTCTAAGGACGGGAAAAAGGTTAAGTTTATCTATACAATTTCAAATTTTCAAAATCCGGCGGGAGTAACTCTATCTTTAGTCAGAAGAAAAGAGCTCCTTGTAATTGCCCGAGAATTTAATCTCTTTATTCTTGAAGACAATCCTTATGAAAAGATCAGATTTGAAGGAGAAGCCATACCCTCAATTTATTCTCTAGATGAAGATGATAGGGTTATCAGTTTGGGGACTTTTTCTAAAATTCTATGTCCCGGCTTACGAATGGCCTGGATTATAGGTAATAAGAAAATTATAGAAAAAATAGTAATTATGAAACAAGCTACTGATTTATGTTCTCCCATTTTAAACCAGCTGATTGTTAATAAATATTGTCGTAACTATGATCTGGATAAGAATATTGCCTCGAATGTGGAAATTTATCGTCAAAAGAAAGATGTAATGTTAAAGGCATTAAATAAATATTTCCCTGCGGAGGCTACCTGGACCAAGCCAGAAGGAGGATTTTTTGTTTTTGCTACCTTACCGGAATATATAGATACCGATGAGATGTTTATGGATTCCATTAAGGCAGAAGTAGCTTATGTAAGTGGTTCTCCATTTTTTGCGAATGGCAAAGGAAAGAATACTATGCGACTGTCTTTCTGTTACCCCAGTAAAGAAGATATTGAAGAAGGGATTAGGAGATTAGGTGGGGTGATCAAAGATAGAATCAGAAAATAATTAATTCAGTGAAAGATGTTTAAATTAATCAATGGATAAATTATAAAATAAGGATTTAATCCCTAATAATAAGGAGAAAAAATATGTTAAGAACCTTTAAAGAGGTTTTAGAAAAAGCCAGGGAGTTTGGTCCCAAAAAGATGGCAGTAGCAGCACCACAAACAGAAGATGTCCTGGAAGCAGTTGAAACAGCCCGCAAGGAAGGTTTAGCTGATTCTATATTAATTGGCGACAAGGTAGAAATTATCCGAGTAGCCGAAAAGATGAATATAAATCTGGGAAATTATGAATTAATTGATCAACCAGATAAGACTTTAACTGCTAAGCTGGCAGTAGAATTAGTAAGTACTAAAAAGGCTTCTCTTTTAATGAAAGGGATGATGGGCACTGCTAGATTATTAAAGGCGGCTTTAGATAAAGAGGTTGGATTAAGAACCAATCGTTTATTGAGCCATGTTTATACCCTGGAGATTAAAACATATCCACGTTTACTAACTATGACCGATGGGGCAATGAATATTAATCCGGATTTAAATCAAAAGGCACAGATTATTCAGAATGCAATAGATTATGCCCGGGCATTGGGGATTGAAAAACCTAAAATCGCGGTTTTGGCAGCACTGGAGTTAGTTAATCCGGATATGCCTGCTACCATTGATGCAGCCTCTCTGGCCAAGATGAGTGAACGAGGACAGATAGTTGGTGGTATAGTGGATGGTCCTTTAGCCTTTGATAATGCTATTTCTCGAGAATCAGCCCGACATAAGGGTATTGATAGTGTAGTAGCTGGTGAGGTAGATATTGTGGTAGTACCCAATATTGAAACTGGAAATGTCTTTGCCAAGGCTCTAGTTTATCTAGCTCAAGCTATGCCTGCTGGATTGGTAGTTGGTGCAAAAGCTCCGGTAGTTTTGACTTCTCGAGCAGATTCTTCTCGCTCCAAATTATATTCCATTGCTTTAGGTGTATTAATGGATGAATTGAAAAAATAATTTTGAAGTAAAAGAAGTTTTGATAAGGAGAGCTAAGTCAGTGAAGGTATATAAAATTCTAGTAATTAATCCTGGTTCTACTTCTACTAAAGTAGCTTTATTTGCAAATAAAAATTTGCTTTTTGAAAAAAAGATTCAGCATAGCACAGAAGAATTATCAGTTTTTTCTAAAATTAATGACCAGTTTGAGTTTAGAAGAAAAATTATTTTGAATTTTTTGAAAGAGAAAAATATTAACCTTTCCAGCCTTGATGCAATAGTAGGAAGAGGAGGTTTATTAAGACCCATTCCTAGTGGTACTTATAGAGTAAATAAACAGATGATCGAGGATTTAAAGAACAGCAAACGAGGTGAACATGCCTCTAACTTAGGAGGAATATTGGCTTATAGTATTGCAGAAGAGTTATCCATTCCTGCTTATATTGTTGATCCAGTAGTAACAGATGAGATGGAGCCAATTGCACGAATTTCCGGTATGCCAGAAATTTCTCGTATTAGTGTACTTCATGCCTTAAATCAGAAAACAATAGCCCGTAAAGCAGCTGATGACTTAGGGAAAAAATATGAAAAGACAAATCTAATAGTAGCTCATTTAGGAGGCGGAATTTCTGTAGGTATTCATTCTCAGGGGAAGGTAATCGATGTGAACAATGCTCTGAACGGAGAAGGACCTTTTGCCCCAGAACGCAGTGGTGGTCTACCGGTTGGTGCCCTGGTAGACCTCTGCTTTTCAGGGAAATTTAGCCGAGAAGAGATTATGAAAAAAATTGTAGGCAAAGGAGGATTGGTAGCTTATTTAAATACCAATGATATCAGAGAAGTTTTAAAGAGAATAGAGCAAGGAGATCAATATGCTAAACTCATATTGGAAGCAATGGCTTACCAGGTTGCTAAGGAGATTGGTGCTGGAGCAACAGTGTTAAAAGGTCAGGTTGATGCTATTATTTTAACTGGAGGAATAGCTTATAACTCCGAATTTATTGAGCTAATTAAAGACCGTATTAGCTTTCTTTCTCTGGTTATGGTTTACCCGGGAGAGGAAGAGATGACTGCTCTGTGTGAGGGTGCTTTAAGGGTTTTAAGAGGAGAAGAGGTGGAGAAAATTTATTGAAAAATAAAGATGAGAAGAGAATTCAGATATTCGTAGGTGGTTTTGGTAGCGGGAAAACCGAAATAGCTATTAATTATTCTTTTCAACTGAGAGAAAAATATAAACAGGTAGCCATTGTTGATTTAGATATTGTAAATCCTTACTTTCGAACCCGGGAAGTAAGAGATAATTTAGAGCTCCAGGAAATTAGATTAATTGCCCCGAAAAAAGAAATGGTTTATGCTGATTTACCTCAGATATCGCCTGAAATAAAAGGTATGCTTCAAAACATACATTATTATGTCGTTCTTGATGTAGGCGGAGATGATGTAGGAAGCGTAGTGTTAGGAAGTTTTTCTTCAATCCTGCAGGGTTTAGATTACGAGATGTCTATGGTTGTAAATGTTTATCGGCCTTTTACCCAGGAGATAGCACAAATTCTTCAATTGGCAAAAGAATTAGAAAAGTCCTCTCGCTTGAAACTTACCAGCATAATAAGTAATCCAAATTTACAGGAATTGACCGATAAAGGTACTATTATTAAAGGGCATAAATTGATAGAGCAGGTAGCCCGGGAACTAAAGCTTCCTATTAGATTTCTTTGTATAGAAAAGAGTTTAGCTCCCGAAATAAAAAATATGAATTTTAATCATCCGATTTTTTATCTTACAAGATTTATGAAATTACCCTGGAAATAAATCTAAAAGAAGGAGGAAAATATGGCAAAAATTGTCATTGATGAGGAGAGATGTAAGGGATGTGAGTTATGTCTGGAAGCGTGTCCTCAAAAGATAATCGTAATGGCTGAGGGTTTTAATAAAAAAGGTTATCACCCTGCTCAGCAGATTAACCCAGAAAAATGTACTGGGTGCGCTTTTTGTGCTTTAACTTGCCCGGATGTAGCAATAGAAGTTTTTAAATAAGTTTATCAACTAACTGGTTAACCACATCAACAAATAATCAGTTAACCAGCTAAATAATAAGATATATTATTAAGATGTACCTAAAAAGGTTTTTATATTTTAAATTATTATTAAGGAGGCTAAGAAATGGCAGAAAAATTACTGATGAAAGGTAATGAGGCTATCGGAGAAGCTGCAATTCGTGCTGGTTGTAGATTTTATTTTGGTTACCCCATTACTCCCCAGAGTGAATTAACTGCCTATATGGCAAAAAAATTACTTCGTATGGAAGATGCTGCCTTTATTCAGGCGGAAAGTGAAGTTGCTGCCATTAATATGGTTTATGGGGCAGGGGCAACTGGTGTTCGAGTAATGACATCTTCTTCTAGCCCTGGAATTAGTTTAAAACAGGAAGGTCTTTCTTATCTTTCTTTAGCAGAAATACCCTGTGTAGTGGTAAACATGCAAAGAGGCGGACCGGGATTGGGTAGTATTCAACCTGCACAGGGAGATTATTTTCAAGCCACTAAAGGAGGAGGGCATGGAGACTACCATCTTATTGTCCTGGCTCCTTCTTCGGTGCAAGAGTTAGTGAATTTAACTATGGACGCCTTTAATTTGGCAGATCAGTACCGAAACCCGGCAATGATTTTAGGTGATGGACTACTTGGCCAAATGATGGAGGCAGTAGAATTTAAAGAACCTCCTAAAGTCGCACTACCAGATAAAAATGAATGGGCAATTACTGGATGTAAGGGCAGAAAACCCCGACATATTGTTCCTTTTGATCTTGATCCTCTAGTTCTGGAAAGCTGGAATAAAAAAATGGGGGAAAAGTATACTTTACTTAAACAAAAAGAAGTTCGTTATGAATTACTCAATACTGAGGAAGCAGAATTGATTATAGTAGCATATGGAACCGTAGCTCGAATTATCAAGACGGCAATTAAAAATGCAAAAAATGAAGGAATAAAAATTGGCTTAATTAGACCGATTACTCTCTTTCCTTTTCCTGAAAAAGTTATTGCTGAAGCAGCAGAAAGAGTAAAAAAATTCCTGGTTGTGGAAATGAGTTTAGGTCAGATGATTGAAGATGTAAAACTAGCGGTTAATGGAAAAGCAGAAGTAAAATTTTATGGTCGATCAGGTGGAGTGGTTCCTACACCTATAGAAATATTGGAAGAAGTGAAAAAAATTTAAAAGGGTAAATAGAAGAATATTCCTTTAGGAGGTGTTTTTAATCTAATGAAAAAAGTCTTTGAACGACCGAAATCTTTAACCGAAGTACCCTTTAGTTATTGTCCGGGCTGTCACCATGGTATTGCTCATCGTTTAATTGCGGAAGTAATTGATGAGTTTGATTTAAGAGAAAAAACAATAGGTGTTTGTCCGGTAGGATGCTCGGTTTTTGCATATTTATTTTTTGATCTGGATATGGTTTGTGCTGCTCATGGAAGAGCTCCAGCAGTAGCTACGGGTATTAAAAGGGCTAAACCAGATTCGATAGTATTTACTTACCAGGGTGATGGTGATTTAGCTGCTATTGGTACTGCTGAAATTGTGCATGCAGCTAATAGAGGAGAAAATATTACTGTAATCTTTATCAATAATGCCATTTATGGTATGACCGGTGGACAGATGGCTCCCACTACTCTAATTGGACAAGTTACCCAAACTTCTCCCTATGGAAGAAATGAACAGACTATGGGTTACCCTATTAAGATGGCTGAAATGTTATCTACTCTTAAAAAAGCTACTTATATCGCGCGAGTTTCTTTACATAAAACAGCTAATATTATAAAAGCGAAAAAAGCGATCAAGAAGGCTTTTCAGGTACAGATAGAAAAAAAAGGATTTTCTTTGGTAGAAATTCTTTCTACCTGCCCGACTAACTGGGGATTAAGCCCGGTAGAAGCCTCTAAATGGTTAGAAAAAAATATGATTCCTTATTATCCTCTGGGTGAATTTAGAGTTCCTGAGGAGGTGAAATAAGATGTTAGAGGAGATTATTATTGCAGGATTCGGTGGACAGGGAATAATGCTTATTGGTAGATTAATAGCCTATGCAGGAATGCTGGAAGGGAAAAAAGTAGCCTGGATGCCTTCCTATGGACCTGAAATGAGAGGTGGAACAGCAAATTGCACGGTAATAGTTTCATCTGAAGAGATAGCTTCTCCTGTAGTTCCCAATCCACATAGCCTTATCGTAATGAATAAACCTTCTCTGGATAAATTTGAGCATATGGTAAAAAAAGATGGCTTGATTATCTTAAATGATTCTTTAATTAATCAGGCAGTAAAAAGAGATGATGTAACCGTAATCAAGGTACCAGCTAATGAAATTGCCGATCAGTTAGGAAATTCAAAGATAGCTAATATGGTGATGTTAGGTGTCTATATTAAAAAAACTGAAATAGTAAATATGGAAACCATTTATAAGGCTTTAGAGAAGGGATTATCCAGTCATAATAGAGATTTACTGACTTTAAATCTACAGGCTTTAGAAAAGGGAGCTGAAATAGTTAAATAAAAAAGTGTATTCAGGTTATTTATAAAAAATTAAATTATTAACCCAAAAAAGTAAGGGATGGAATTATCTATCTCTTACTTTTTTGCTTGTAAGAGGAATGTGTTATGTTATATACTTAACTATGGAAGTTTTATTAGTTTTATAGCTTAAGTAAGGAGAGTAAATTATGATTAAGGAAAAAAGGTTGGTAGAAAATTTTATTAGATTAATTAAAATAGACAGTATTTCCCGGGAAGAAAAGCAGCTGGCAGAGTTTTTAAGCAAAAAAATAGAGGATTTGGGATTTGATTACGAGTTCGATCAAGCCGGCGAAAAAGTCTCCTCTAATAGTGGTAATCTGATTATTCGGATAAAGGGGAATATTCCTAACAGGATTCCTATTCTTTTCTCAGCTCATATGGATACTGTTACCCCTGGTAAAAATATTAACCCAATTATTGATGGCGAAAAAATTAAAAGTGATGGTAAAACTATCTTGGGAGCTGATAATAAGGCTGCTATTGCTGCGATATTAGAAGCTTTGCAGATTCTAAAAGAAAATAATCTCTCCTATGGAGATATGGAGATAGTTTTTTCTATCTGTGAGGAGATTGGTTTAAAAGGAGCAAGATATTTAGACCTCAATCAAATAAGGGCGAAGATGGCTTTTGTTTTGGATGCCGGAGGTTCAGTAGGGAAAATTATCCATAGTGCTCCTTCTCAGGATACTTTTGAGATTAATATTTACGGAAAATCAGCCCACGCAGGCGCTCAACCAGAAGAAGGAATCAATGCTATTCAGGTAGCAGGGGTTGCTCTATCTCGGATGAGATTAGGGCGAATAGATGAAGAGACCACTAGCAATATTGGAGTTATTTCTGGAGGGGAAGCAACCAATATTGTTCCTGATAAAGTAATCTTGAAAGGAGAAGTAAGAAGTAGAAATCAGGAAAAATTGATTAATCTTACTACAGAAATAAAGAAGATAATTGAAGATACTACCCGGGGATTCAAGACCAGAGCAGCAATAAAAATTAATGAAGAATACTGTCTTTATAACCTTTCTCCCCAAGAAAAAGTAGTCAAATTAGCCTTACAAGCAGCGAAAAGATTAGGCGTAGAACCATTACTGACTTCTACCGGAGGAGGTAGTGATGCCAATATTTTCAATCAAAAGGGTCTTCCTTCCGTAGTCCTTTCTATTGGAGTAGAAAAGGCACATAGCCTGGAAGAATATATTTTAATCCAAGATTTAAAGAAGACCACAGAATATATCCTTGCCCTTATCGAGGAAGCAAAATTAGGAGAAAAAGATTAAAATGGATCATAAAGAACAATCGATTTTTTTTCAAGAGGAGACTTTGTCTTCTATGAAAATCTACCAAGGTAAGATTATTAATCTGCTTAAAAAAATAGTAAAGCTTCCTGATGGTCAGAAAGCTATTCGAGAGATAGTAGAGCATCCTGGAGCAGTAGTAATTCTACCTCTTACCAGGGATAAAAAGGTGGTAATGGTCAGACAATTTAGAAAAGCTACCGAAGAAATTTTATGGGAGCTTCCTGCGGGAGTCATCGGAACCGGGGAAAGTTTAATTAGTGCAGCTCGAAGAGAATTACAGGAAGAGACTGGTTATTATGCTCATTATTTAAAAGAATTGATTTCCTTTTTTTCTTCCCCAGGTTTCTGCAATGAAAGATTGACTCTTTTTTTAGCCAGGGATTTAGAGTTTAGAAACAAAAATACTGATATTGACGAATTTACCGAGGTTAAACTGGTTTCCCGGGAGGAAAGTATAGAGATGGTCAAAAAAAATATCATCAAGGATGCTAAAAGTATTGTGGGTATCTTTTATTTAATAATGATGGAAAATAATTTATGGAGTCCTGGAGAGATTAGATGAAAGAGTATTTTATGGACTTACATGTACACATTGGAAGAAGTAGTCGAGGAACACCAGTGAAAGTAACCGCTTCCCGGGATTTAACCTTCGAAAATATTGCTCGGGAGTGTAAATATAGAAAGGGAATAGATATTGTAGGAATAGTGGATTGCGCTTCTCCCGAAGTTATTAATGATATTTCTCGCTTGATTAATCTAGGAGAAATGACCCCTCTTCAAGAAGGAGGATTAATCTTTCAGGATAAAGTCACTATTCTTTTAGGTTCAGAAATAGAGACCAGGGAAAAGAATGGGGGGATATCTCATCAAATTGCCTTTTTTCCTTATTTAGACGAGATAAAGGAATTTAGTAAAATCCTTTCTTCTTTGGTAACCAATGTAAATTTAAGCAGCCAGAATTGTCGGATATCTGCTCAGGAAATTTTTCAAATCGTGGATAAAATTGGGGGAATTTTGATTCCTGCTCATGCTTTTACTCCTCATAAAAGTGTTTATGGCAATTGTGTAAGCAGATTGGGGGAGATGTATGCCCCTTCTACTCTAAAAAAGATTCCAGCAATAGAACTGGGCTTAAGTGCTGATACTGAAATTGCAGATAGATTGAAAGAACTATCAAAATATACCTTTTTAACTAACTCAGATGCCCACTCTTTACCGAAGATTGGTCGGGAATATAATATTGTAGAACTGGAAAAGGCTAATTTTAGAGAGGTATTACTGGCTTTACAAAGGAAAGAAGGAAGAAGGATAAAAACTAATTATGGACTGGATCCTAAATTGGGAAAGTATCACCGTACTTTTTGTGAGATTTGTAATTATACTACCAGTAGCCCACCTCCTATTTTCAAATGTGAAAAATGTGGAAATAATAATGTGGTAAAGGGAGTTCTGGATAGGATTGTAGAGATAGGAGATTATCAGAAATCATCCTCTCCTGCACATCGACCACCCTACTTACATCAGATTCCTTTAGAATTTGTTCCAGGAATAGGGAAAAAGACTCTGGAGAAACTATTCAATTACTATGGCACAGAAATGCAGATCTTACATCGGGCTTCCTATCAGGAGATTAATAAGGTAGTAGGATTTAAGATTGCTGAGAATATCATTTTAGCTCGTCAGGGGCTTTTAGAACTTGATCCAGGCGGTGGAGGAAGGTATGGAAGAGTAAAAGTAAAGGTAGAGAATAAATCTTTAATCAATACCAGTTTACCTTTTAAGTTTTAAAGATTTTTTAATAAATAATCTTTTTAGCTAGTTGATTTATTTCTATAATAAACAACTAGTATTTTTTTAAAAAAATATTTTTTTAAAAAAAAGGGAAAATTTATTTTTATGTAGAATATAAATACAAACGGGATAGAATAATCAAGGTGAGTATTAAGTGAAATTTTCAGCTGAATTGTTAGAAGAAATTCGTGAGCGGTGTGATATTGTCGAGATTGTTTCTGAATATGTTCATTTAAAACCTGCTGGGAGAGGATTTAAAGGCTTATGTCCTTTCCATAATGAAAAAACTCCTTCCTTTATGGTTAGTCCGGAA
Organism: Candidatus Atribacteria bacterium UBA6251; assembly: GCA_002441285.1. GTDB lineage: Bacteria > Atribacterota > Phoenicimicrobiia > Phoenicimicrobiales > Phoenicimicrobiaceae > UBA6251. Next base: position 23,994 of record DJVR01000061.1, read on the forward strand.
AAACAATTATACCATTGCTTTGGCTGTGGAGAAGGAGGCAATATCTTTAACTTTATAATGAAGATAGAGAAGATAGAATTTTTTGAAGCAGTGAAGATGTTGGCTACAAGAAGTGGAGTAAGTTTACCCGTTGATGAGCAAAAAGAAAATCGACTTAATGCTCAAAAAGAAAGAGTATACCGCTTAAACGATTTAGCTGCTAAATATTACCAGCAATGTTTAACCAGGAGCAAAAAAGGGCAAAAAATAATAGAATATCTCCAAAAAAGAGGAATTAACCTTAGAACTATCGAGAAATATAAGCTGGGATATGCTCCTGGGGGAGAGAATTTTTTAACTATCTTTCTAGAAAAAAAAGGTTACCGTTATGCAGAGATGATTAAGGCTGGACTTACTCGGAGAGGAAAGAATGGAACTTATATAGATTATTTCCGTAATCGGATTATCTTCCCCATCTTCAATTTAAGAGGAGAGGTTGCTGGTTTCGGGGGTAGGGTACTGGATAGTTCTTTACCTAAATATATTAATTCTCCCGAAACAATAATTTACAAAAAGGGAGAAAACCTGTATAATATAAATTTTGCTAAAGAAGAAATTCGAAAAAAAAATCAGGTTATTATAGTTGAAGGCTATACCGATGCCTTAATTGCCCAACAATATGATTTTAAAAATACCTTAGCTTCTTTAGGGACGGCTTTAACTACTAAACAGGTAGAACTGGTGAAAAGATTTGCTGACAGGGTTATTATTGCTTATGATGCAGATTTAGCAGGGGATATGGCTGCGCTTCGCAGTCTGGATTTGTTTATCCAGACGGGTCTAGAGGTCAGAGTGGCAATTTTACCTCCAGAATATGATCCGGCGGATTATTTACATAATAAAGGAGCCGTAGCCTTTAAAAAATTAGTAGATAATGCTTTATCTCTTATAGATTATAAATTAAAGCTTTTATTTAAAAAATATGAAGTAGACACGATTGAAGGCAAGATAAAGATAGTTAATGAAATATTACCCACTCTCGGTATGATTAAAAACGAGATAGAATTAAGGGAACAGGTAAAAAAGATTGCCGATGAACTTAATCTATCTGAAGAAGCGATCTTTATTGAATTAAGAAAATATCATCAAGGCATTAGAAATACTGGCTATCTGGAAGAAGTAAGGTCTGAATCAGGAAATCTGATTGCTGAAAAGATTATTATAGGTGCAATTTTGGAAAATGAAAAAGTTACCTCTGAATTACTGGAGAAAATCGAGGAAGAGGATTTCTCTCACCCCTTGCACCGACAGATTATTATAACTATAAAGAATCTTTTTAAAGGTGGTAAAAAGATAGAAGCTCAAAAAATCATTAATTATTTGGATAATGAGAGAGCTACTAAATTAATTGCTGAGATATTAATGGATGAGGAAATAACCTTTGATCGAAAGGTCATTATGGGTTGTGTTGAGACCATTAAGAATTATAGATTAAATCAGGAGATTAAAGAACTGGAGAGAAAAGCAAAAATTCTAGATGAAAAGATTAAAAAAGCAGAAAAGATTGACCAGAATGATTTAAAAGAATTAGAAAGAATTTCTCAACAATTGAGGATGAGAAATATAAAATAAATTATGGTAAAATATTTTTTAATCAATTTTTAAAAGACATTTTTTATTGAAGAGAGGGAAGGCTGAAAAATAGATGAGAAGAAAAAAGATTATTGATGAACTAATTAAAGAAGGTAAAGAGCAGGGATATTTAACCTATAAAGAGATCGAAAAAATTTTAGAAGATGATGAAATAAATCCTGATAAAATTGAATATCTTTACGATGTCTTAAGTGAATCGGGAGTAGAAATAGTAGAAAGTGAAGAAGAAGGTTCAATTATTCTGAAAGAAAAAGGAAGCGAAGAGAAGGAAAAATCGGATTCTTTACATAGAGAGGGTGTAAATTTAGAAGAAGAATTAGCTAAGGAAATAGAATTAGATGACCCGGTAAAGATGTACCTGAAAGAAATTGGAAAAATAAAATTATTATCTGCTGAAGAAGAAATTAAACTAGCCAAGAGAATGAAAAGTGGAGATCAGGTAGCTAAGAAAAGATTGGTGGAAGCAAATTTACGTTTAGTAGTAAGTATTGCTAAGCGCTATGTAGGGAGAGGAATGCTATTTTTGGACCTTATTCAAGAAGGTAATATGGGCCTTATTCGAGCAGTAGAAAAATTTGATTATCGCAAAGGATATAAATTTAGTACCTATGCTACCTGGTGGATCAGACAAGCGGTAACCAGGGCTATTGCAGATCAAGCAAGAACTATTCGAGTCCCGGTACATATGGTAGAAACAATTAATAAACTCGTTCGGGTTTCCAGACAACTTTTACAAGAATTGGGTCGCGAGCCTACTTCCGCTGAAATAGCAGAAAGAATGGAAATTTCAGAAGATAAAGTCAGGGAAATTTTAAAGACTGCTCAGGAGCCTGTTTCTCTAGAAACACCGATTGGTAAAGAAGAAGATAGCCACCTGGGAGATTTTATTGAGGATAAAGAATCACCAGCTCCTCCCAAGATTGCTTCTAATACCTTACTCAAAGAACAGCTAAATGAAGTATTAAGTACTCTAACCTATCGGGAAAAGAGGGTATTAGAATTAAGATTTGGAATTGCAACTGGCCATCCTCATACTCTTGAGGAAGTGGGTAAAGAATTTGGGGTAACCAGGGAAAGGATTCGCCAAATTGAAGCAAAAGCCTTGAGAAAATTAAGATATCCTACTAGAAGTAAAAAATTAAGAGATTATTTAGAATAATTAAGTAAAAAATCTTTTTAAATTAATACTGTTGAGCAGCCGTAAGAAGATTATAGAATTGCTACAGTAGACAAAAAAAAATTTATAAATTTATTGACTTATAAAAGCATTTTAGCTATAATTACTTAGACTTTCCTCGGTAGCTCAATGGTGGAGCATCCGGCTGTTAACCGGAGGGTTGCAGGTTCGAGCCCTGCCCGAGGAGCCAAGACAATCTCAAGCCCTTTGGCATTTGCTGAAGGGCTTTTTATTTTATAAATTATTTGAGTCAATCCCAATTTTTCTGT
>DJVR01000059.1 GCA_002441285.1 Candidatus Atribacteria bacterium UBA6251
CCACTACTAAACCAGGAAGCCTCTTAAAGAAGAATATCCCGGTACCTACCTTCAGGGAGTGGGATAATGCTAAACCTGGCTTCTTTGAGGTGGATTTAGTCAGCCATGATGGAGGTCTTTTAAGAGGCGATTTTATCTGAATCTGAACCTTCCCCGCTTTAACGGACAGCAAGATAAGACTATAATTTAAACGATTGGAGGTTCAAGTTAAATGGATAATATGGAGAACAAAAAAAGACAATTTACCCAGGAATTCAAGAAAGAGGCAGTGGAGTACAGCCTATCCTCTGAGAAATCGGTGGAAGAAGTAGCCCGGGATCTGGGGATCTCCCACCATAATCTCACCCGTTGGCGCAAGGAATACCGCAAACGCGGAGAACTGGCTTTTCCCGGTCATGGCAAGGAGAGTCTGACTCCTCAGGAGGAGAAAGTTCGAAAACTACAGAAAGAACTGAATGATATTACGAGTGAGCGTGATATCCTAAAAAAAGCCTTGGCCATCTTCACGAAGAAACCGTAGATGTCTACTGGTTTATCCGGGAACACAGGAACCTATTCCGTGTGAAGAAGATGTGCCAGGTACTTAAGGTTTCCCGGTTCGGATACTATGATTGGCTGAATGAACCAAAAGAATCGCCAAAGATACGGTAGTCCCCGTATCCAGTGAACTTTATCAGCTTATTTTATTAAAAAATGGTATAATCTGTTCCATGAGTGGCAAAGGTAACTGTTGGGACAATGCTGTCATGGAAAGTTTTTACCGTACCTTGAAAGTGGAATTGATTTACCAGGATAAATATGAAACCAGAAGAGAAGCCCAAAGGGATATTTTTGAATACATTGAAGTCTTTTACAACCGAGAGAGGTTACATTCCTCTTTAGGATACTGTAGTCCAGAGGAATAGGAAAGTTTAATGTTAGCAAAAGTGTCTTAACCTAGTGTCCGGATTATCGGGGGAAGACCATAGTCTTGGCCGATCTTTCTACTTAAGTCGAAGATTATTCTCTCTAGGTAGTGGAAACTTAGGCTATCTTCTGGTATATTTAATTTAAGATTTGGTAAGTTTATGGTTACCTCTAAGTTTTCCCTAGGGTAGATTTACCTCCTTTTTTGAAAAAGAAGGTTACTTCTTTTTCTTCTATTCTTTTGAGGTAAGTCTACCTTTTTTATTTACCTCTTGGCAAGTCTTTTTCTTCAAATCCCCTACCAAAATTTTACACTATCTTATAATTTTTTTACGTGACTCTAACTTATTTTTTGTATTCATTTACAAATTCCATTTTTTCTATTAATATTATTATAATAAAAATATGGTTTTACTTTTTAGAGTTTAAAGTATATTGTTATTGCTTAATTCTTGATTTATTACCAAATTTTTTTCTTTTTTAAATAATTTAAGAAAAGGAGAACGAGAAATATTGCTGGAAAAAATTAGATTTTCTTTAAATCGAATTACCTACCCTTCTTTAGAGTTGGAAGATTTTTTTAAATTTGCAGTTGATCTGGGCATAAAAAAGATTGAATTACGCAATGACTTGATGGACAAGGGAATAATAGATGCTTATCCCCCGGAACAAGTAAAGCATTTATTAAAAAAGTATGATTTAGAAATACTCACTATCAATGCCTTACAAAAATTCAATCTAGGCAAGATATTGTCTCAATTAATTCAGGAATTACAAGAATTAATCGATCTATCTTCAGCTATAGGAAATAAGGCCATTGTATTATGCCCTAATAATGATCCTCGGGATCAAAGAAGTTCAAAAGAAGCCTTTCAAGAGACAGTAGAGGCGCTAAAATCCTTTGCTTTTCTTTTTGAAAGAAATAATCTGTGGGGTTATGTTGAACCTTTGGGTTTTCCGGAAAGTTCATTGAACTCAATTATCACTGCTCAAGAAGCTATTCAGCAATCTAATTGTTCTCATTATAAAATAGTCTTTGATACTTTTCATCACCACCTTGGCCCAGATAATTTAGAAATTATCCGCAACCAGGTCGATATAACCAAGATAGGATTAATTCATCTCTCGGGGGTAGAAAATACCCTCTCCTTAAAAGAATATAGAGATGAACATCGAGTTTTAGTATCCAATCGGGACAGATTAAAAAGCAAAGAACAAATAGATCTGCTCTCTGCCTTAGGCTATCAGGGAGATATTTCTCTGGAACCTTTTTCTCCTATAGTTCAAGGTATGAAAATAGAGGAAATAAAATTAGCTATTCAAAAAAGCATTGAATATCTTTCCTCATAATCTAATAATTATTATTTAATACACAAAAGGGAATAATTACCATGTTTTTTGCAATTATTGGTTTAATCGGTGGTCTAGTTTTATTCTTATATGGTATGCAGATTACCAGTACTGGTTTGAAAAATACTTTTGGGAATAAATTAACCAAAATATTGGGCACCCTTTCTAAAAATAAATTAATTGCTTTATTTACTGGTATTGCTCTTACTTTTACCATTCAAAGTAGTAGTGCTGCCTCAACCTTATTGGTAAGTCTGGTAAATACCGGCATAATGACTTTAAATCAAACTCTTTGTATCTTATTAGGAACTAGTATGGGCACTACTCTTACTACCCAGATAATTTCTTTGCGAATCTCCGATTTTGCTTTTTTGATTATCATAATTGGTTTTAGTTTAATGCTTCTGGGAAAAAGAAAAAGGCAAAGGGCAATAGGAAATATCTTACTAGGAATAGGTTTGGTCTTTCTGGGAATGAAGATAATGACCGATTCAGCTTCTCCCTGGAAAGAACAAGAATTTTTTCAAAAATTACTAATTAACCTAGAAAATAACCCCTGGTTAGCCCTTACCCTCTCTGCCCTATTTACCTCTCTTGTTCAAAGCAGTACAGCTACTATGGGTTTGATCATTTCCCTAGCTATGCAAGGCTTAACTACTCTTAACCTTGCTATTCCCTTAATTTTAGGCTCACATATAGGATCCTGTTCTACGGTTCTTTTTGCCGGTATTGGAGCGACCAAGGGAGCTCAAAGGGTAACTCTATCTAATTTATTATTTAAACTGGCGGGAGCTATCTTCTTCTTTTTATTAACCCCGCAAATAGTATATTTAATTCAAAAAACTTCTCTTGACCTCCTCCGCCAGATTGCCAATGCGCATACCTTAATTATCGTTGGCAATGTATTGATCTTTCTCCCCTTTACCGAACAATTTACCAAATTTTTAGAAAGAATCATTCCTAAAACTGAAGAAGTGGAATCCCCACAAAAACCCAAATATCTGGATAAAGGTGTTCTTCAAACCCCTGAAGTTGCTTTTTATCTTTCTAGAAAAGAGATTCTTAGAATTTCCACCACTATAGAAACGATGATTCTGGACTCAATGAAAATAATTTTAAAGAATGATGAAGGATTATTAGAACAAATAAAAACCCAGGATATTATCGTGGACAATTTATCCCGAGAGATTACCACCTATTTAACTCAAATCAATTTCGATAGTCTTACTGCTGATCAATCTAAGGACATATTTACTCTCTTATATGTAGTTGATGACCTGGAACATATTGGGGATTTGGTAGATAAAAACCTTATTCCCTTACTAGAAAAAAAGATAGATTATAGTTTGGAATTTTCTGAAAAAGGCTTAGAAGAAATCTCGAATATGCATCAAGAAGTTTATAATAATTTGCGCCAGGCTATTGGAGCTTTTGCTCTTCAAGACCAGAGAATGGCTCAAAAAGTAATTGATTCTAAAGACAAGATCGATGCCCTGGAAATTAATTTACGCAAAACCCATATCAATAGACTAAATATTGGAATAGAACTTTCTCACCGTACTAGCGGAGTTCATCTAGATATTATTAATATCTTAAAAAGAATTAACGACCATTCTTATTCTATTGCCCGGGCAGTAACCGGAAAGATATGAAACAAATTAGATTAAAATAAAAAAATATTTTCTTAAAACGAGGTGAAAAAATGCTAAATATCTTAGCGGTTGGCCCTCATCCTGATGATGTAGAATTAGGAATGGGGGGTTCGATTTTAAAATTTACTGAAGAAGGACACCGGGTTACTATTGTAGATTTAACCGATGGAGAACCTACCCCTAAAGGAAACCCTGAAACAAGAAAAAGAGAGAGCATTAAATCCAGTAGAATATTGGGGATAGAAGAGAGGATTACCCTTGAATATCCTAATCGTTATCTCCAGGATGAAATAGAAGCACGAGAGGAATTAGCAGAAATTATTAGAAGAATTCAACCAGACGTCCTCTTTGCTCCCTACTGGATAGATGCCCATCCAGATCATATCGCTACCTCAAAAATTTGCGATGCTGCCCGCTTTTACGGAAGATTAGAAAAGATAGAATTAACCGGAAAGCCGACTTATGTAAAAAAAGTATTTTATTACCTCTCTTCTCATTTGAAAAAAGACATTCAACCTGCTTTTTTGATTGATATAAGTAGATTTATTGAAATGAAAATTGAGCTAATCGGGTGTTATGAATCACAATTCGGTTCTGCCCCAGAAGATCATCAGGTGGTAGAAGGAATCTTAAATTCTAACCGTTATTGGGGAGGGCTAATTGGAGTAGAATTCGCAGAACCCTTTATCTCCCGAGAAGAAATTGGGATTAAGGACATAGAGGCTCTTTTTTAAAAAAATTCATTTTCAAAACTCTTCAAAAAAATTAATTTAAAATTTTGCAGATTTATAAAAAAAATTTTTTGTAAATTATTTTCCTTTAAATCATAATAAAGAATGAAAAATCGGAAAGGAAGGCATGGTCATTTAGATAGATGAATAAGATTATTAAATTTATAATCTCTTTGATCATCCCTCTATTAGTAGGTTTTGGAGGTTCTTTCTTTACCCAAAGCTCTCTGCAAGATTAGTATGTTAACTTAAATAAGCCATTCTTTAACCCACCAAACTGGCTCTTTGCCCCAGTATGGACTTTGCTTTTTATTTTAATGGGCATCGCTTTTTATCTGGTCTGGATTAATAATTTCGAAAGAAAAAGATTTAATACTATAGGGATATATACCCTTCAACTAATTCTTAATTTCTTCTGGTCAGTGTTTTTCTTTGGATTAAAAACCCCCTTTCTTGCCTTACTGGACATTATTATCTTATGGGTTTTAATTCTGCTTAATATTATTGTTTTTTCCAGAATCTCTAAAACTGCTGGAAGACTTCTGACCCCCTATCTACTCTGGGTGAGTTTTGCAACTTTATTAAATTTCTCTATCTTCCTTTTAAATCGAGGATAAAAAAGAGAAGGGAGTACCCCCTTCTCTCTATTGATATTTTTAATCTCTTTAACAATATCGGAAACTGCCTAAAATTATTAAACTAATTCAGCTATCGCCTGCTCAATTCTATTCAAGCCTTCTTTAATTTCTTCCATTGATTTGGCAAATACAAAACGTACGTATCCGGGATAATTAAAAGCCACCCCAGGAACAACCGCCACATGCGCCTTTTCCAGGAAGAATTTTGCTACCTCTAGATCATTATTAATTATATTCCCATCGTATTTTTTGCCATATAAGGCGGTGACATTGGGAAAGGTATAAAAGGCACCATCAGGATTTTGACATTTCAAACCCTCAATCTGATTTAATCTATTAACCATATAATCTCTTCGTCGAGTATATTCTTGTACCATCTTATGAAGTGGTTCTTGTGTCCCCCTTAATGCTGCAATAACTGCCTTTTGAGCTATAGAATTGACATTTCCAGTGGCATGTCCCTGAAGTTTATTGATACCCTTAATTATCTCTTTTGGACCTGCCACATAGCCTACTCGCCACCCAGTCATAGCATAGGTCTTGGAAACACTATTTACAGTAATAGACATCTGTTTTTCTTGTTCTCCTAAAGAAGCCACACTGACATGTTTTTTCCCATCATAAATCAGATGTTCATACACCTCATCGGTAATAAGATAAACATCACGATTAATCAAGAACGAGACAATCTTTTTCAGCTCATCTTCTTCGATAACCGAACCAGTAGGATTATTAGGGCTATTAATAATAAAAGCCTTTACCCTGGGATTATAATTTTTGGTAACCTCTTCCAAGGTAAGGCGAAAATTATTCTCCTCCTTAGTGGCAAAAAAGATCGGCTTGGCACCAGTAAGCTTGATTTGTTCAGTATAACTTACCCAACAAGGAGTAGGGAGCAACACCTCATCCCCCTCTTCACAAATGGCTCTAAATACTTCATAAAGGGCTTGCTTCCCTCCATTGGTAATAACTATCTCATCCTCTTCATATGTGACCCCATTCTCTCTCTGGAATTTTTCAGCAACAGCTTTCCTTAATTCCGGTATTCCTGAAACATCAGTATATTTAGTAAAACCTTCCTTAATTGCCTTTATAGCTGCTTCTTTAATATGATCAGGGGTATCAAAATCTGGTTCTCCTACAGCAAAGCTGATGATATCGATCCCCTCTCTTTTCATCTTGCTGGCTAAAGATGCTGTACTTGTAGTAGCAGAGGGGCTTATACTTGCTACTGATTTAGATAATACTTTTCTCATAATATATCTCCTTCTTTTCTAATATCAAGTTATATTTTTTAGTAAGCAATCTTCATCTATATTAGTATTAGTAATTATATAATATTGTTTTCTTATTGACAAGGCATTTATAGAAGAAGAGTTCCTATTAAATTTTTTAGAGAAGGTTGATGGTTTAAGATGGCCCATTAGCTTCTCACCCAGTCATGAGAAATACTTTTATCCCCTGAAATAAAGTAATTAGGTAGTTTCCCTTGACCGAAGAATTGTATATCTAAATCAATAAATATTTCGATAATATATCCTGGCTTTCCTAGAAACCTATGCTACAGTATTTACTTTAGCATATTTTAAGAAGGAAGGAATAGAACAATATTTAGCCTTGAGATACCCTTGCAGTATTAAAATACCCCTATTCTTCTTTCTCGCCCATCAACCATTCCAACCCTAATTCAATTAATTTGCCATGATTTGGAATGCCAGTATCCGGATCCCATCCCATCAATTGGTAGCGCAATCTTAAGGCTTTACGAAATTGTTCCTGGTCTATAGCTCCTGTGCCTTCTAAAGGACCATCTTTAAAGTGACGGAAAAAGATCGCAGGTAAGGTATCATCCTGAGTAGTAAATCCTTCTCGGAGGTTAAAGATACGAGACATATTGATAGAACGCTCTCCCACCTTCATTAATTCAAACCAGGTGGTCTTCCAGCCGGTAATAGAACGGATGATTTCTAAAAGTTCATCCAAGGTCCCCAAACTGCGAGGAACATAACCAAAATCACAGACCCCTAAAATATTAAGGAGAGTCCAGTATATATCTAGAAGTTTAAAAAGGGTAACTTTCTTTTCTCCCAGATCGGTTGGAGATACTGGTTCTAGTATTCCCAATCCATTCATTTCTCTTAAGCCTACTGAATTTTGATCTTTAAAGAAAGGATCATGAGGTGCCTTCATATGGTCAGTACCATAATCCGCTAAGGCATAGGAGAGGCCTACTCCTGTTTTTATTCGGGGATCATGCATAGGAATTTCCTGTCTTTTTACCTGGTGAACATATTTTTGAGATCCTTTACCAATTTTTTGAGAAGCAAGATAAGAGCCTTCGGCTAAAAGATTTCCTAATCCTTCTCGTTTGGCTATCTTTTCAATTAGCATTAGTACTACCTCTTGATTGCCGAAATTAAGTTCTATTCCTCCAGTATCCTGCTTATTAAGAATTCCTTCTTGATAACATTGTATGGCAAAAGCGATAGTCATACCAGCAGATATGGTATCCATAGTATATTTATTACAGAGTTCATTGGCTTTTGCAATAGATTTTAAATCAGAAATACCACAAATAGAACCTAAAGAGGCAATGGTCTCATATTCTGGACCGCCATAGGTAGGGTCAACAAATAAATTATCCTCTTTTACTTCAGCTACTCTTTTACAGCGGATAGGGCAAGAATAACAACCGACAGTCTTTTTTAAAATAGTCTTCTTATAGGTTTCAGCGCATAATTTTTCTCCCTCGGGAAAATAACCAGTAGTCCAGTTGTAAGAAGGAAGACATCCAGCTTCATAAAAACCACGCAATACAGCTGGGGTTCCTAATTCCCGGAGGTCTTTACTTAGAGGATTCTCCATTACCCTGCGTGCAATCTTTCGTGCAATTTCATTTACCTTTTCTTTATTATAGATATTTATGGGTTTGGTTCCTCTTACCGCAATTGCCTTGAGCTTTTTTGAACCCATTACCGCCCCCAGGCCATTTCTACCATTGAAATGCTTTAGCTCATTTACTATATTAGCAAAACGAACCATCTTTTCTCCGGCTAAACCAATCTGGGCTACTCTTATCTGATCATCGACCAGCTCCTCCCTAATCAACTTTTGAGTTTCGGCAGTATCCTTCCCCCACAGATTTCTAGCATCTCTTATTTCTACCTTGCCATCCTTTATCCAGAGATAAACTGGGGTAGAAGAAGCACCTCGAATAATTAAGGCATCAAATCCTGCCTTCTTTAATTCTGGTCCCCACCAACCACCAGCTTCGGATTCTCCCTCAGCTTCAGTTAAGGGGGATTTAGCACAAACAGTATAACGGGGCATCGCAGGAGCGGGTGCTCCGGTAATCACACTGGGAGAAAAAATTAATAAATTATCCGAAGAAAGGGGATCAATTTTAGGCTTCATCTCTTTTAGCATATAATATAGACCTAAAGCCCGACCTCCCCAGTAAGTACGATAAAAGGTCTCGGGGGGATGCTCTACCCAGAATTTTCTTGAACTAAGATCTATATGCAAAATGTTTCCATTATAACCAAAAGACATAATTTTATCTCCTTTCTTAAAATTTAAACATCTATTATTATAAATAATAGATAGGTATATTAACTTATAATGGCAAAATATGGAGCAATATAGAAAAGATTACCATTCCCAGCAAAGCAAAAGGATATACAGCTCCATAACCATCGGCTGGATCATCGTTTCCTATCGCCTCAATTGCCGCACCCAATCCTGGAGTAGAAGTCATCCCTCCACAAATAGCTCCTGCCAATATAACCCAGTTCAAGCAGAAAATATACCTGCCTACTAAATAGCCGATTAGAACGGCCATCAGACCCACGATTAAAGAAATTATTACCAGATAAATTCCAGAACTAGTCAAGGCTGAAAAAACATAGTAACCATAACGTAATCCTACTATAGCCAAGAAGAAAGCTAAGGAAATCTCTCTAATAATTCCTAGTATATTATGGTTCATTCTGAAATTGATTATCCCAATCTTGCCGATATAACCTAGCACCAGAGAAATCAAGAGGACACCACCAGTTGAACCCAAAGAGAAAAAACCCAATGTGCCTAAATTCAACTTTATTTCTCCTAAAAAATAACCTAAAAAACAAACCACAATGAAAGCAAGTAGGTCAAATCCTATTGATTCTTTTCCGATTTTTATAATCCTTTTTTCTTCTTCCTTCATCTCTCTTAAAAATATTTCTCTTTCTCTGTCTAAGTTTAATTTGAACATCCAGGGGATTAAATGTACTGCCAGTATTACTACTAAAACTCCAAAGTGATAACCTATAGAATGACCCAATCCCACTCCTGCTTCAGCACTTTTTATATATTTTTCTTTTTGACTATTAGTTAACTCACCAAGAAGTTCAGATGGGTTTTCTACGCTTTCTTTTATTGTTCTCAAAATCTTATTTTTTTCTCTTTCTGATAACAGCGGAAAATTTTCTACTAACTGGCTAGAATGCTGATGAACACTCTCTAAAGCAGCAGCTAAACCTGGAGAACTGGTTAAAGCTCCGGTGTATACACCAGTTATTTCCCATGAATTTTCTCCCGAAAGAAGAATAGCCATTCCGTAAGTTACTACTGCTCCTGTAAAGGTAATTAAAAAACCTAGAATGATAAATTTATAGCCGTACTTTCGTATAATTTTACCCAAGTCTCTGGAAGCTAGCAATCCTACAGAAGTAATAAAAATAAGAATAAAAGGGTTCAAAATTAGAGAAACAATGTCCAGTTTCATTAACCTAATAATCTATCTCCTGAAAATAAAATATTTTTTAAATTTATACTATTCAATATTTTTTTCTATTATTCTAATCAAAATATCTCTTTGATTTAACTCTGGTTTTTCTATCACCAAAGAGAAAAGTCTTTGTAAAATTTCTCCGATTTTTCTTCCTTCTGTATACCCTAAATCCATTAAATCTGTCCCCTTAACTGCTAAGTCTTTCAATGATAAAGGGGGTTTTTGTCGAATAATTTTTTCAACTCTGCTCTCTATTTTTTTCATTCTGTTTAGTTCAGTCTGTTTCTCGCGAATTTTTAAATCTGCTTTTCTTAACTCCAGAAATGCATTAATATTTTTTATTCCCACTAATGAAACTACTTTTCTGATGTCCTCAGGAGAAATAATCTTATTTTCCCAGGCATCTTCGAGAAGAATAAGCTTTATATCCTTAATAATAGAATTTTTAAACCTCAAACGAGATAAAACTTTAAAAATCAGATCCTTTTCAGTGGCAAAAGATTTCAATGCCTTGATCCCTTGAAACAAAGCAGCTATTCTCAAGTTTAAATCGGGCGGAAGTTCCCCTAATATCATTAATATATAATCTGTTACATTAATTTTTTTATTAGTGCTCTTAATATAAAATTCCCGGGCAAATTCTAACTCTGGCAAAATGTATTTAAGAAGATCTGCTTCCTCCAGTTGTTTAAACCCTTTTTCAGGGTTATCGCTCATTAGAATTTTTATTAATTCATCTCTGATTCTTTCTATACTTATTTCTTTAAGTAAGGTATTATGCCTTTTTATTTCCCGCCAAGTTACATCCTCTATTTTAAAATTAAGCTCCCTGGCCAATCTAATTGCCCTTAACATTCTCAAGGGATCTTCTTTTATCCTCTCGGCTGGGTTTATTATTCCTCTGATTATGCCCCGCCCTAGATCATCGATACCTCCAAAATAATCTATTATCCCTCTTTTCTCCTCCCAGACTAAAGCATTAATAGTAAAATCACGTCGGCATAAATCCTCTTTCAGGGCAATAAGTTCATCTTTTAATTTTCTCCCTCTGAAAGTACTTATTTCGTAATTAATCTTATTTAACACCAGCGTAACTGTACCAAATCTCTTGCCCAGGGGAACTATTTTATAATCTTTGAAAATTTTAAAAATTTCCCCTAGATCAGCACTGGTAACCACGTCCCAATCCTGTACCTTTCTACCCAGTATTAAATCTCGAACACATCCACCTACTGCCCAGGCTTTAAAATCAGCCTTTTTTATTCGATTTATAATCCATAATACATCTGGTTCTACGTCTTGAGGGCTTATTTTTAAATTTATCTCTTTTCTTTTCTTTTCTTGACTCATCTTAACCTTTTAAGGCCTTCTTTAAGCTAACTTAAAATTAAATACTATAAAAACTATTTAGCCTATTAAATTATGCAGGTGGCTTGGTTATCTTTTGCTTACCCAGAAAAAATAAACCAATTCTATTAGCAGAACTGAAATAATAATAAATCTATTATATACTACTCGCTGATATACTCCCCCCTCACCTGGTTCCTGAAGGGGAATTGGGTCAATCGGCAATCCTTCTTTTAAGGCTAAATCTCTAATATTTAATAAATGTATAACCGGTATTCCTCTATTTTGATATTCAAAAATTAGACCTCGCTCGGGATTATCGGGAATCTCAGGTCCCTTTGTTACTAAACCATTGGGGTAAGTAATTGAAGCCACTGTATTCCCATAATTAGGGGCAGCTCCACCTATATTTACAAAAACCTTAATACCCTCTTTCCCAGCTGCTAAATCATAAAGTTGGATCCTTCTCTGGATGTTCTTCGCTAAATCTTCAGAAATAATAAAATTAGCACCAGAATCTTGAGCTATTTTTTGTATCACCTCTTGCGAATTAGCATACATCATACCTTCCGCTTTATCAAGTTCGCGAATTGCCTCATCAAAAAAGTATTCGAAATTTTATCGATGCCTCAGATAAAAATCTAAATGAAATAATTTTTATTATAGGACAATCTCCCCTATATTGGAAGAACAAAGTTCTTTGCAATAGAGGGGAGGATAGGAAGATGTTAACCATGAACCAGAAGAAGGCCGTAACCAGGGAATTGCAAAATAGAT
>DJVR01000048.1 GCA_002441285.1 Candidatus Atribacteria bacterium UBA6251
CCACTACTAAACCAGGAAGCCTCTTGCCGTCTTAGGTTTTGATTCGGACAATGGCAGTGAATTTATCAACTGTCATCTTATCCGCTATTGTGAAGAACAACACATTAACTTTACCCGAAGCCGACCCTACCGCAAGAATGATTCCTGCTACATTGAGCAGAAGAACTGGTCTGTGATTAGAAGAACGGTGGGTTATGGACGCTATGATACTGATAAAGAACTTTGCCTTTTAAATAAGCTATATGGTTATCTGAGATGGTATGTGAATTTCTTCCAGCCGGTGAGGAAATTAGTGCAAAAGGAAAGAATTGGAAGTAAAATTAAAAAGAGGTATGATGTAGCCCAAACTCCTTACCGCAGGGTATTGGCGTCAACTCTTGTTTCAGAGGAAATCAAGATGAAATTAAAAAGAGAATATGATATGCTAAATCCAGCAAAACTTAAAAGGGAGATTACCAGACTGCAGAATCAACTTTTTGGAGTAAAAATTCTCAAAACAGTTTCGAGTACATTTCTACTTGAGGCAGCGTATCAGCTTTCAAGTACATTTTTACGTGAGGCAATAGGTATTGAAACAACTTTCAATTAAATATTTAATAAAATTATGGTTTTATCTTTCCTTAACAAAAAATTTTATTAGTTTTATAATTTCATCCATTACTGGTTAGTTTTATATTATCTAACGAATAAAAACTATAAAACCAGCTATTCTTTTCCTCCTCTTCTTTTTTCTTTGCTTGCTAAAATAATCTTCAATATTAATTATGCAGACTCATCTAAGCTGGATTTTATATTAACTTTTCTTACTCACTCGATATAATGTAGTTCTTTCTACTATAAATAAAATTTGAATTTTATTAATAATAATTATCCCCCCTATTCTATTTAGCCACTTAACTATTATTGGTCAAGAATAAAATTTTTAAAAATTTTTTCTTAAATACTTGACAAAATTTAAAATAATAGATATAATTGCTATTGACAACAATTGCTAATAGCATAGAGGTAGATTCCAAATGGATAAAAACTTGATTGACTTGATCATTGACCTAAAAAGAAATTGTCTGGCTGACGAGCAACAAATTAGAACAATTTGTAATATTTCTCTGGCTGAGTATAAGGGAATCACCGAGATCGATATAGAAGAACAAATTCCCTGTAATGTTTTAGCTAAAAAAATGGGTTTATCTTCTTCCAGGGGTAGCAGAGTAATAGATAATTTAGTTAGAAAAGGATATCTGTTAAGAAAGACTCACCCTCGAGACAGAAGATCTTTTATTGTCTCTCTATCCTCGAAAGGGATAAAAATTAAAAAAAGAATTGAAAAAGAAAGAAGTAATTGTGAATCTAAAATTAAAAAAAGTCTTACCGATCAGGAAATTGAGTCAATCAAGGAAGGTTTGGAATTGATCACCAAAATATTCAATCAAAAAAAATAATTTAGATATATAAATAGGAAGGAGAAAAATAATGACTAGCGAAAAAGTTTTAGAAATAGAGGTAAATGAAAGTAATTTTCAGAAAGAAGTTCTGGATTCTTCTATCCCAGTACTGGTAGATTTCTGGGCAACCTGGTGTATGCCCTGTCATATGTTGGCTCCAACAATTAAAAAGTTAGCAGAAGAAAATCAGGGCAAGCTTAAAGTCTGTAAACTAAATACTGATGAAAATCAAGGTCTGGCTGCACAATATGGAATACAAGGCATACCTACCCTAATCGTTTTTAAGGATGGCAAGGAAATTGGACGGACGGTAGGAGTAATGCCCAAAGAAAAGATCCAAGAAAAACTTAATCCAATCCTCTAAACCTAAGAGCTAAGAGTTTATGGGTTAAGGGAATGAAACTTAGAAAACAAAAATTGTAAAAATTTAGGAGGTGATAACTATGGCTTTAGTACCATGGGAACCAAGAGAAATTAAACGTCTAAGAGACCTTTTCGAGGACTTCTTTGATTTTGAGCTTATGCCAGAAAGTCGCCGCTTAAGCAGAAAAAGATTAATGGAGGGTGAAGTTTGGTCACCTTTAGTAGATATCATTGATAAAAAAGACCATATACTGGTCAAGGCTGAGCTTCCTGGCATAGACAAAAAGGATATTAAGATCTCCATTGGAGAAAATGTTTTAACTATTAAGGGAGAAAAAAAAGAAGAGAAAGAAGTTAAAAAAGAAGATTATTACTGTTGCGAAAGTGCTTATGGAGCTTATTCCAGAACCATTGATCTTCCTATAGAAGTAGATAAAAATAAATCTAAAGCAACTTTCAAAAACGGTATCTTAGAAATAAGTCTCCCCAAGAAAGAAGAAACCAAACCCAAGGAGATCGAAATTATTCCAGAATAATTAAGGATAAAGGGAAACTTTCAATTTTATTCCCTTAACTCTTTAAAACAAACCGGGGGCTAATTTATGTCCCCGGTTAATTTTTTTTCTACTTTATCTTTATTTATCCGCTCTTCCCATCAATAACATATTTAGTTCCAAGATATTTTTTTGAATCTCAATCAATTTATTTTGTAATTTATTTAATTTTTCATCATCTTTTTCTCCGATAGTTTCTTCCTCCAATTTTTGCAATAAATCCCAAAAAGTTTTTTTTAATGAACGTACACTTTCCTTCCATTCTCCCTTTTCTTTTATCCCTAATTTTTCTGCCCTGACTGAAGAAGTCAGAACATCTGCACCTACTAAAGTAAAAACTTCATTCAATTCGGGAATATGGGTCTTAATTTTTAATTCATTTTCTATTTTCTTACAAATTTCCTGGGTTGCTTTTTCTTCTCCGTGGACAATAAATACCTTATGGGGTCTATTTTTAAACCCTTTAAGCCACCACATTAATCCTTCCTGGTCTGCATGACCGGAAAAACCTTCCAAAGAATAGATTGCTGCATTTACTTTAATCTCTTCTCCAAATATTTTAACCAGTTTTTCTCCCTCTTTTATCCTTCTCCCCAGAGTACCTTCCGCCTGATAACCTACAAACACAATGCTGGATTCTCTTCTCCATAAATTGTGTTTCAAATGATGTTTTATTCTCCCTGCGGTACACATTCCACTTGCTGAGATAATTACTTTGCTTTCTTTAGAAAGATTTAATTCTTTAGATTCTTCAGTTGATCGAGTAAAATTTAAATTAGGAAAATCTAAGGGATTATTCCCTTCTCGAATTAGCTGCAAAGTCTCTTCATCAAAACAATCAGGGTTTTGTAAGAATATTTCTGTGGCAGAAACAGTAAGAGGACTATCTACAAATACTGGAACTTTTAAAAATTCTCTATTTTTAGCCTCGATATACTCCGTATAATATTTATTTAACTCATAAATAATATCTTGGGCCCTTTCTATGGCAAAAGAGGGAATAATCACATTTCCTCTTCTTTGAAAAGTTTCGTTAATAATTGAAATTAGCTTTTTTGTATCATCTTGAGAAGGAGGGTGCAGTCTATCTCCATAAGTTGATTCTATAATTAAAAAATCTGCTTCTTCAATCAAAAAAGGATCCCTTAAAATAGGTCGATCTCTCCTGCCTAAATCTCCTGAAAAAACCAGTTTGGTTTCTATATCGCCCTCTTTTATCCACAATTCTACTATTGCTGAACCTAAAATATGTCCAGCATCTCTAAATCTTAAGCTTATTCCTGGGATTATTTCTATTTTTTGATTATATAAAATAGGTTTAAAATATTTTAAACTATCTTCTGCTTCCTTTACAGTATACAGAGGCTCTCTTAACTCTTCCCCCGATCTACTTCTTTTTCGATTGTCCCATTCGTTTTCTAATTCATGAATATGTCCGCTATCAGGAAGCATAATGGAACATAAATCAGCAGTAGCTTTGGTACAATATATTTCGCCCTTAAATCCCTCTTTGATTAATTTAGGAATTCTGCCACTATGATCAATATGAGCATGGGACAAAATCACAAATTCAATATCTCCTGGAGCAAAGGCAAAAGGTTCATAATTCAATCGATTAATCTCTTTACTCCCTTGAAACATTCCACAATCGATTAAAAATTTTGCTGTTTCAGTTTCTAAAAAAAAGCAGGAGCCAGTAACCATTCTGGTAGCACCTAAAAACGAAATCTTCATCTCTTTCTTTCCTTTCTCTTTCAAAAATGACTAAATCCATTTAGAATCTCATTGATTGTTTTCTTGATTTCTCCGCAAGAACATATTTTATGGTGTTGAATGGGTTTTTTCTCCAGTTCCCTAATCGCTAAGGGTATAGAAATTTCGGCTAAATCAGACATTTTTTTTATCAATTCAAAATCTGTATATTTTTTATTTCTTTCATCTATCGACTCCATTACGCTCTTGGGAAATTTAAAGGGGCTGGCAGTTGCTACAATTATTGTTTTAGTAATGTCTCCTGTCTTCTGATGATATTTTTTATACACTACCCAAGCCACTGCAGTATGAGGATCAATTAAATATTTCCATTCTGAAAATACTTCTTTTATTCCCTCTCTACAATCCTGTTGGTTGGCAAACTCTCCATAAAAAATATCTAATTTATCTTTTATAAAGTGATTTACCGCATAAAATCCTCTACTTTTTAATAATTCCATTAATTCTTTTACTTGATTAAAATTCTTCCCAGCTGCATGCCACAATAACCTTTCCAGATTGCTTGAAATTAAAATATCCATAGAAGGAGAAATGGTGGGGATTAATTCTCTTCGTCTATCATAGGTTCCACCTTGAAAAAAATCAGCCAATACTCTATTTTCATTAGAAGCACAAATTAATTTATTTATCGGTAGTCCCATTTCTCGAGCATAATAGGCAGCTAAAATATTGCCAAAGTTTCCAGTGGGGACAACTATGTTTATCTTCTCCCCATTTTCAATCTCGCCGTCTTGTAACATTTTGCCATAAGCATAAAAATAATATACTATTTGAGGTATCAATCTACCAATATTTATAGAATTTGCAGAAGAAAAAAGGAATTTTTTTTCTTCTATTCTTTTATTAAATACTCTATCTTCAAATATTTCTTTTATGCCTCTCTGAGCATCATCAAAATTTCCTTCTAAACCCACCACAAAGACGTTATCGCCCTCCTGGGTAAGCATCTGTCTTTCCTGAATGGTGCTAACTCCTTTTAGTGGATATAAAACTATTATTCTGGTATCTCTTACCCCGGAAAAAGCCTGTAAAGCTGCTTTCCCGGTATCGCCAGAAGTAGCAGTTAAAATAACTATTTCTTTATTAATCCTCAATTTTTGAATTGCTCTGGTTAAAAGAAAAGGGAGAATAGATAAAGCTAAATCTTTAAAGGATAAGGTTGGTCCATGAAATAATTCTAGAAAATATACTCCTTCTTTTTTGATAAGTGGAGTAATTGCCTCAGCATCAAATTTCTGATTATAAGCATGATTAATACAATCAACTAGTTCTTCTTTTTCAAAATCCGTAAAAAATTTTTTTATAATCAGGTAAGCTATGGTTTTATAATCATATTTACTCTCTAAAAGTTGAAAAAAATCACTATTTATTCGGGGAATAACTTCTGGTACAAAAAGACCTCCATCTTCAGCAATTCCCTTAATGATAGCCTGAGCCGATAAAGCTTTTGGTTCATTTTTCCGTGTACTTAAGTAATACAAATTCTCTTTTTCCATATACACTCCTTACCCACAGTTATATCCCAAGCATTTTACTTCTTATAAATAACGACGTAATTCTTCATTTATTACCTGACCATAAAGCTCAAGGTATGGTTTAACAGGATTGTCAGAAATCTTAGGGAATAATACTTCTTCTATTTGAAAAAAGCCTACTGTTTCATTCATTTCCACAATTATTCTAATTGGCTTCTCTTCTCCTTTGGTAATTACTACCTTTTGAATAGAATTGGCGGAATATTTGTGAATATCTCCAACTTGCGGAGCATGAGATAAAAGAAATACTACTCTGGCTCTTCCTTTTTCCATATCACAGCCATCTCCTATAGATACCAAACCTGCCTCTATAGAATGAATATCCTTACTCCCCATATGACCGGCAATCGCCTCTATAATCAAGGCGTGAATTATAGTCCTTTTCTCTACATTCTCCGGGTAAATCTTAGCCAAGATTCTTTCTATGATAGGATTAGCAAAAACTACCCCTAATATTTCATGGTTTTCTCTACCCACAGACATACCGATATCGTGTAGTAAAGAAGCCATCAATACTGCTATCTTACTATCTTCCGCAGTGCCTATATTTTCCTCTTCTAAACTAAATTTTATTCCGGCCTGTTGTAATATTTCAAACATAATAAGGGCATTCCTAGCAGTTTTTCGCATATGTACGGGACCGTGGTCGTTATATCCCAACCTCTTGATCGAAACTGTATTGGCATAATCCTGCATAGTTTGAATTTCGTCATCATCAAAGATCAAAGAAGCAGTAAGGGCGGGCTTACCCTCCAATTTTTTTAAAATCTCTTTTTCTATTTCTATCTCTTTTACTGATTTTCTCATTTTCCCCTCTCTTTCTCTTGCACTAAATTCAGTTTTTTTAATTATTCTTTCAATAATTTTAGTCCTCAATTATAGATCATCACCAGAACAAAAGCGGTTAAAGTAATGATCCCTAAAGGAAATAATAACATTTTATATATCTGTCCTAAATCTGCTTTAAAATAATCCTTGCTAACAATCAAGCATAGATGCATAGGAGAAAGCATCATACCGATAAATTGTCCAGTAAAAAAGAGCATAGCATAATAAAGATTTAATTCTCCATTTATTATCATTGTAGGTAAAAGTAAAGGAAGCGCTATCCCAAAAGTAGCCGAGCTAATTCCTGTCATTAATGCCATTATTAAGGGTATACCAAAGATAATTAAAAATCTTGAAATAGATAATTTAGTTAGCATCTCAGGAATTATTTCGATTGCCCGAGAAGCGATTAACATTTTTTGAAAAAACATTACTCCCACAATCAAGATCAAAATACCGGGATCAAAGCTATTTTTAATAATTTCTTTTATAGAGAAAAAATTCAGCTTATTTTTATTTACCAATAAAAGTATGATAATTACTATAGATAAGGAAGCCAATATATCGATTTTAACTACAATTACCAGAAATATAATGAAGATTATAGGCCATATACACATCCACAAATTCTTTAAATGAAATAAAGGATTTTTTTCATTATTAACTTCGACTTTCGGCTTAAATGTCTTATATTCCCAGATTAAACCAGCTACTACTGCAGCAATAAACAGGGGAAACTGAATGCGAATAATATTTCCAATGCTTACTTTTAACAAGGTTACGAACAATAACAGGGAAGGAATCATTGGCCAGATCGGTTCCCAGATATGTCGAAACCAATAATTGATAAAAGTATTCTCTTCTGGATTTAATCCCGCTTCTTCCCCTATTTTTTTAACCATAGGGGCAGAAAACATCGCCCCAGCAGGCATAGGAATTAGCCCCAACAAAGCCGGTATAAAAGCTAAAATAATACGATAATCCTTAAACAAGCCCCTTAAAGAATTTATCAAATTAGATAAACCCTCTACCTTGGTTAAAATTCCACTAAAGATATAGACTAAGATTATTATTCCTATTAACCGTAAGGCAATTTCGTCTGTCATAGTTAACAAAAAGGTTTTAAATATTTGGAAGACATTTACCTTATAAACTATTCCCAGTAACAAAGAAGCACTAAATATAGCATATTCTAACTTCCATTTTTTTATGATAAAAATAATGATTAAGATAATTACTGCAACTAATTTAATAATATCTGCCACTTCTATTACTCCAAAAATATATTATTCCTTTTTATCTTTCTTAGCTATTTCATTTTCTTTTTTATCTTTTTTTTCAGTTTTTTCTATTTTTTGTTCTTTCTCCTTATCTTGTTTCTCTATTTTTTCTTCTTTAAACATTACTCCTTGAATATTAATATTTACCTTGACCGTTTTCAAGCCAGTCATAGTCTTTACTGACTGAACGGTCTTCTCCTGAACTTCCTGAGCAACTTTGTACACTCCGAGCTCATATCTAGTAACAATGGGAATAGTAATATTGGCTTCATCAGGTTTCATCCACACCTCTATTCCTTTAGTTAGTTCTTTACGATGTAACACCTCGGTGGAACCAGCCTTATGACCACTGCTAATCCCTACTACTCCTTTTACTTTAATAGCTTCCAGGGCAGCGATGATGGCTACTACTTCCTTAGATACCGTAATATTGCCCAAGTTCATAGTATCATCTTCTTGAAACTTGTTCTTACTAAGCATTTTTACCTCCTTAATCAACTATATTTTCTTTTGTGTAAATATAAAACTATAGTAAAGATTTTTATGACTATTTATTAACTATCTTATCAGGTTCTGGATAAAATATTTTGTTGATATTGATTATAACTTCTCGAGTTTTTACCCCTCCCACTTCTAGAAGATAATCTTTTAATCTTTGTTGAATCTTTGCGGAAAATTCCGCAATTTTAACCTCTGAGGCTACACCAATTTGAAGAACAATCTTTAATTCTCCATTTTTTTGTAAATATATTTCTGGTTTTGCTTCCTTAATCTCTTTGACTTCTTTTAATGCTGAAGTAATTAATAGTTTTATTGATCCAAGCGAAACTTTAACCGTTCCCAGAGAGGTTTTCTGCAATACCGCAAAATTATTTCTACTATATTGTATTTTTTTTCTGATTAACCAGATTAAAAAAATTATCATAAAAATAGAAAAAAGACCAAGAAAAAATTGATTAAAAAAATTAGAATATAAAAGATAGTTCATTTGCAAATATAAGCTTTCTAATGAAAAGATTCTTAAAGAAAGAGAAAAAAGAAAACTAGCTATTAAAAATCCCAGCAATAAAAACAAAATAAAAATAAAATTATTAAAATTCTCTTTGTTCATTTTTTTCACCTACTCTTTATAACTTTCTGGCAAAAAAGCTTTAAACAATAAATTAATAATTCTTTTTAGTTCTTGACGATTGTAAAATTCTATTTCAATTTTCCCCCTTTTTCCATCAAATGATATGTTTACCTTAGTCTTCAAAATTTCTCTTAGCTTTTCTTCTGCTTCAGGAAAGTTTTCTAGGGTTATTCTCTTCACTTTAAACGGTTTTTTTTCTTTTTTATCTATTAACTTTATCAGTCTTTCAGTAGCCCTTACAGACAAATCCTCTTTAATTATCCTTTCACTAATCAATCTTTGTTTTTCCTCTTCTTCTATTCCTAAAAGTAGTTTCGCATGGCCAAAAGAGATTTTTCCTTCTTCGATATATTTTTGAATCCCCGGATCTAATTTTAATAATCTAATAGTATTACTGATCAAAGGTCGGCTTTTCCCAGTAACCTCAGCTAATTCTTGTTGGGTAAGCTTAAACTCCTCTCCCAATCTTTGCAAGGCTAGAGCCTGTTCAATAGGATTAAGGTCTTCTCTTTGAATATTTTCTACTAAAGAAATTTCCAGACTTTTTTCATTGCTTACCCTTCTGACAATTGCAGGAATCTTATCTAAACCTAATTCTTTTGCAGCCCTCAACCTTCTTTCTCCGGCTATCAATTCGTAACCAGTAGTGGTTTCTCTAACTACAACAGGTTGAATAATCCCGTGTTTTTTAATTGATTCTTTTAATTCCTCTATTCTCTCTTGATTGAAATCTCTGCGTGGTTGAAACAGATTGGGGGACACATCCGCTATGGATATTTCACTAATTACTTCTTTTCGAGTGCTCTCTGTTTTAGGGATTAACGCTTCCAGCCCTTTACCCAGTCCTCTTTTAACCATTTAATATCACCTCTTTGGCTAATTTTCTATACGCTTTAGCCCCTTTTGAGCTTTTATCATAAACTACTACTGGTTTACCATAACTAGGAGCTTCGCTAACCCGAACATTGCGTGGAATTATTGATTCGAAAATTCTTCCCTTAAAATACTTCTTCACCTCATTAACCACATCTCGAGAAAGATTAGTCCTTCTATCATACATAGTAAATAAAATACCCTCTATTTCCAGAGAAGGGTTTAAATTTTCTTTAACTAAGTTAATGGTACTAAGCAATTGTCCAATTCCCTCTAATGCATAATATTCGCATTGAATAGGTATAATTATGGAATCCGCACTAGTAAGAGAATTTAGGGTTAATAAACCTAGAGAAGGCGGACAATCGACAATGATATAGTGGTATTTATCTTTAATCGGTTTTAAAGAATGTTTAAGTCTATTTTCCCGAGAGATATAAGTTACTAGTTCTATTTCGGCTCCAGCTAGCTGAATAGTAGAGGGCAATACATCTAAATTCCTTATTTGAGAGGAAGCAATAATCTCATCTATCGGAACCTGGTTAATCAGGACATCGTAAATACACCTTTGTATCTTGTCTTTATTTATTCCCATTCCACTGCTAGCATTTCCTTGTGGGTCTATATCCACTAATAATACCTTCTTTTTATAAAAAGCTAAACAGGCACTTAAATTTATTGCAGTGGTAGTTTTTCCCACGCCACCCTTTTGGTTGGTAACAGCTATAATCTTGGCCATAAAATTACCTCCCGGGATAATTATTTTAGATTACCTACAAACATTTGTTCGCAAAACATAATGTTCCACATAGAACTTTTTATTTTCTTCTATATTACATCAAAAAAAGGTTGTTTGGAATGGATAGCCTACCACTTTTTCTTTTCAGTTGCTACCTTTTTTTAATTTATTAACCTATAAATATATATTACCAAAAAAGGATAAAAATTACAAAGGTCTTTTTCGAGGGATGCCTTCTCTTCGAGGGTATTTGATGGGTGTATGTGCAATCTTTACAATTTTCAAAAGAAATCTCTCTTGCTTTATAATAGGCAAAATTACTTTATTAATCTCATCTAAATCTCCTCCTAAAAGACGAATGGCTTCTGTACTATCTTTTAACTCTTGAATATACGATTTTCCCTTTTGAGCAATCAATACACCTCCCAATTTTACAAAGGGCAAGCAATATTCAACTAAAATATTCAAAGGAGCCACTGCTCTGGATACTACTATGTTATACCTTTCCCGATATTCCTGATTTTTACCAAAAGTTTCCGCTCTTCCAATTAAAAGGTAAGTGTCTAGTAAGTTTAACCGGGCTATTACTTCAGCTAAAAAAGCTGCCTTTTTCCTCTGGGCCTCTAAAAGAAATAGATTAATCGAAGGAAACATTATTTTTAAAGGAATACCAGGTAAGCCTGGACCGGTACCCACATCAAGAAGGCAATTATGCGATAGGTTTTCTGACTTTATGGTTTTTATACAAGTTAATGAGTCTAAAAAATGCTTAATAATAATCTCTATTGGAGTTTTTTGAGCAGTTAAATTTATTTTTTGATTCCAGTTAGTAATTAACTCCAGATATTGGGAAAAGTCATCTATTTGTTTCTCTTTTAACTCTATCCCCAATTCTAGAGCTCCTTGGATAAAAATATTTTTTTCCTCTTTTAACAAACTTACTCTCCTTATTATTTAAAATGCTTCATGAGTTATTCACAGCTTTTGCACAAATTTAATCAGATTAAACTTTCTATAGAAATACTTTTTTATTTTTTATATCGCCCAAAAGTATAATCTTTTCTTATTATAAAGATAAATTTAAGTAATTATTTGTAATGAAAAACTATAATTTCCCTATATCTTTTTTTCTATTCTAAGGCTAGTTCCCTTTATAAATGAAAAGTATTAAGGAAAAACAATGCCTTTTAAACCATTTATTATTTTTTTCCACAATATATCCACAAATAAAATGTAATTTTTCTATTTTGCATATTTCTCTTATGTTCCACGTGGAACATACAGCTCTTTTACTTCCCAATACAAAAACGTGAAAATATGTTTTCTACAATCTCCTCATTTATCTGTTCGCCAGTAATCTCTCCTAGAAAATCTAAGGCCTCCCGTAAATCTATATACAAGAGATCATAAGGGATATTTTTTTTTATTCCTCTTAAAGAAAATTCCAAGGCTTTTTTTGCTTTCTGTAGAGCCTCTTTCTGCCTGATATTATTAATAGTTATTCCATTATGGGGGGTAATTATCCCCTTAAATACGATTTTTACCATTTCTTTTTCTAATTTATTGATGCCCAGCCTTTCCTTCACGGAAGTTCTAATACTCTCTTTTATCTTAAGATCTGAGAATAACCTTTCTTTTTCCATTTTTCTTTCTAAATCGATTTTGTTTTCGATTATAAGTACTTTTTTATTCTTTTCTATGGCTTTGTTTATTTCTTGAATTATCTCTTCATCTTCCTGCGAAAATTGAGCACTAATATCAAACATAGCCAAAATTAGATCAGCTTTATCCAAAAGACTTTTCATTTTGCGTAAGCTTATTTCTTCAATCTGGTTTTCGGGATTTTTTATTCCAGCCGTATCTATTATTCGAAAAGCAATTCCTTGAAGAGTAATTAATTCTTCTAGAGCATCTCTGGTTGTACCTGGCAAAGGAGTTACAATAGCCCGGTTTTCTTTTAATAAAGCATTAAAAAGACTGGATTTTCCTACATTGGTTTTACCAATAATTACTACATTTATTCCTTCACGAATTATTTTCCCGTAAGTAAATGTGTTTAAAAGGCTATTAACCTCTTCTAAAATGTTTTTTATCCTTCTTGATAACTTATCAACATTTAATTCCCTAATATCTTGATCGGGAAAATCAATATTTGCTTCAATCTCGGCTAAGATTTCAATTAAAATCTCTTTAAGTTTAGTGATTTTTTCTTTTAACCTCCCCTCCAGCTGGGTAAGGGAGGACTGTAAGCTTCTTTCAGTTTTGGCTTGAATAAGATCAATTATCGCCTCAGCTTGGCTTAAGTCAATTCTCCCATTTAAAAAAGCCCTCTTAGTAAACTCTCCTGGATTAGCTAATCGGGCTCCACATTTAAGCAATAATTCTATAACTTTTTTTAAAATTAGAATTCCTCCATGGCAATTAAATTCAATCATATCTTCTCGTGTATAGCTGTATGGTTTTTTCATTAATATTAAAATAATTTCATCAATTATTTTCTTATTTTCTGGGTCAATTATAAACCCATAATGAGCAGTATGCGTACTATAATCAACGATCTTTCTTTCCTTTAAATTTTTATCCCTAAATACTTTTTGTGCTATCTCTATCGCCTTATTCCCGCTCATTCTAATTATACCTATACCACTTTCTCCGGGGGGTGTAGAAATTGCCACTATAGTATCTTTTTCTAATAATCTCATAAATATTCTCCTGAATTATTTATTTTAAGTAGCTCTAATATATATTAATATTATAAATTAATATTAATAATCTTATTTTATTTTTTAACATTCTTTATTTATTTAAAATATTTTTATATTTTATTTAATAAAATAAAAAGCATAAAAAGGTGATAATAATCTCAATAGATAATATGATCACTTCTTATGCTTTATAATACTCTTGTTTTTGTTAGATTTAAATCTATTTATTGCTTTTGTTCCCGTGGAGCAATAACTACTCTTCTATAGGGTTCGTTCCCCTCGCTATAGGTAATAACTAGTGGATTATCCTGGAGGGCAAGATGAACCATTTTTCTTTCCGTTGAATTCATAAAATTGAGATGAAATCTCTTTCCTGTTCTTTTAACTACTTCAGCTTTTTCTAGAGCATATTTTTTGATAGTCTCTTTTCTTTTTTCTCTATAATTCTCCACATCAATAACAATTTGTTCTTTTTCTTCAGCCTTCATTTCTTTATTAATAATGATATTGATAAGATGTTGTAAGGCATCTAAAGTATGACCATGATGGCCAATCAATATCCCGGGATTAGAGGTTCTTATATTGAAGTAAAGAATATTTTTCTGTTTATCTTCTTTTTTTATCTCTTCTATTGCAACTTCCTCTGCTATAAATTTAAGCAATTTTTGAATTTCAATTCTAACTTTTTCTTTCATATTCAATTTTTTAGAAATTTCGTTTTCTTCTTGATATTCTTCCAAAGCAATCTTCTTTTTATCTATTTTTATTTTTAATCTATCTCTTTTTCCCTTTTTTTATTTTCTTAGTATTCTTTATATTTTTAGTACTATTTCCCCCGGAAAAAGTTTCATATCCAGGTATCCAGGGAGCTTCCTCTTGGCTAACTGGTTCTTTTTTGGTGGCAATAACTTTATTTTCTTTTCTTTGAGGAGACATTTCTACTGCCACTGCGGGAATCTTTTTATTAATAAGATATTGTTGTCCTATACCTAATAAAGTAGAAGTAAGCCAATATAAAGTAAGTCCAGAGGGTAAGGTAAAAGACATAAAAGCAATTAATAAGGGCATCATAATCCCCATTAATTGTTGAGTCTGTTCGGTAGCGCCTCCTTCTTTATTTTTTGGTCCGGTTGGAGAGGTCATCTTTTGCTGAATAAACATGCTAATTCCAATTAAGAAAGGCATTATTCCAAGATACTGGATACCAAAAATTCCACTTCCTGGTAATTTGACCAATTGATCTGGTAAAGAAAGGTCTTTTAGCCATAAGAACCTTGTATTTCCACTATAATTAAATTTTCTTAAAACTTGAAAGAGCAATATCAATATCGGCATTTGGATTAAGAGAGGAAGGCAACCGCTCATCGGATTTACTTTATGTTCTTTATATAAATCCATCAATTCCCTATTTAATCTTTCCTTGTCATTTTTATACTTTTCCTGTAATTCTTTCATTAGAGGCTGTATCTTCTGCATTTCCCTCATTGAAACCATCTGTTTTTGCATTAAAGGATACAGTATCAGCCTGATAAGTACGGTCATCAAGATGATGGCTACCCCGTAATTATGAGTAAAACTATAAAAAAAGGTTATAATACTCGCAAAAATATCTCCTAAATAACTCCATAAATTTCCCAATGTCTTCTCCTTTTGTTAGCTTTTTTCAGTGATTAAAATTTAAAAGATTATGATCAAAATTAATTTTAAATTAATTGTTTTTTATTATGTTTTTTATATTATTATACTAAATTAATTTCTTATCAACAAATATTCCCCTTACCTTAAATATCCTTGGTTGCAGGAGGAGGAAGGGGATCGTAGCCTCCCGGGTTAAAGGGGTGACAGCGCAATATTCTCAATATTGAAAGCTTTAAGGCTTTAAAGAATTTGTATTTTTTAAAGGCTTGTAAAGTATATTCAGAACAAGAAGGATAAAACCGGCAAGTAGAAGGCCTTATTGGAGAAATAACTCTCCGATATAAATTTACTAAAAAAATAATTATTTTATTCATAAAAAATATAAATCAATTCATTCAATAGATTCAATAGATTAATTACTTGAGGGAAAAGCTATCAATCTTTCTTTATGAAGAAATTTAGAAATTTCATCATAAACTTCATAAAAACTTAAATGAATTGAGCCTTTCCTAACTATTATTATTATATCATATCCTGATTTTGTTTTAAGGTTTTCTTTACGAAAGGCTTCTTTTATCCTTCTTTTTATTTTATTTCTGTGAACTGCTATACCTATCTCTTTTTTTACTATTACCGCTATTCTGTTTACTCCGAACTTATTTCTCAAATAGATAAAATTAAAATACTTTCCTTCCGATCTTCTTCCTTTTAAAAATATAAACTTAAATTCACTACTCTTTTTTAATTTACTGATCTTCAATTTTTTATTTAAAAATAATCAAGGATTATTATACTAAATAAGATAATTTTAACCTGCTATTGAAGGAGTAAGTCTCTTTCTCCCCTTTTGTCTTCTCCTTTGTAATACTAAACGCCCAGCTTTAGTACTCATTCTTTTTCTAAAGCCATGGTCTTTTAATTTCTTTCTGTTATTAGGCTGGTAGGTTCTTTTCATTATTTTTTCTTTCTCCTTTTTATAATAAGTAAGTAGTTAAAAATATAAAAAATTATATCTTTAAATCTATATAAATGTCAAGCTTTTAACCTTCTTTCCTTTTTACCTTTCTGCTATCACTATAGCAAAAAAATAAATTACCTTGATCCCCGGTTAATTTTTAAGAAAATTTTCTTTGCTTAGTAAAACTTTTTTTGATATGATTATTAAAAATGATTTTTTACTTAAAAAGTTTTCCACAGATGTTAATAAACTGTTAATAACTTTTTGAAGGCTTTAATTTTCAACGATTTTGAATTCTATAAATAAATTATGAAAAATATTTTTTTATCCAAATCACTATTAATTAAGCAAAAATTTCGCTCGGATTTTTCCACAGCTTATTGTTAATTTTGTGGATAATTCATTAATGCCCTTATTTTATTAGGCTTTTACTGGAAAATATTTAATCTTTTTTTCTTAAACTAATCTATAAAAAAATTATAAACTCTCTCAATTAATTTTAAAAAGAGGGGAAAAGACCTATGAATTTTTTAAATACAAATAACCTTTGGGATAAATTTTTACAGATTGCTCGAGATAAACTACCTACACAGGCTTATAATACTTGGTTTAATCAAACCAAGATTATTAAATTTGAAAATAATCATTTAACCATTGGAGTTCCTAATAATTTTTGTAAAGATTGGTTAGAGAAACATTATATTGATTTTATTAAAGAAATTTTTATAAATTCCTTAAAAATGGAAGATATAAATCTTAAATTTATTGTCTCTGGCTCCTCAGTTTTAAAGCCATCAATCTCTCCAAAAAATCTAAATGAACCTGTTTCGGTCGAAAGCCTAAATAATCAACTTAATAACGAGGAAGTCTTACCAAAGGCGAAGTATACATTTGATTCTTTTATTGTTGGAAATTCCAATCGTTTTGCACATGCTGCCTGTTTAGCGGTGGCTCAATCTCCAGCGAAAGCTTACAATCCTCTTTTTATTTATGGTGAAGTTGGTTTAGGAAAGACTCATTTGATCCAGGCTATCGGTAATTATATAATAGGTAAAAATAAAAAAATAAACGTTTTATATATTTCCTCAGAAAAATTTACTAATGAATTAATTAATGCTATACGTGATGATTGTACTGGTGTATTTAGAGAAAGATATCGAAATGTAGATGTATTATTGATTGATGATATCCAGTTTTTAGCTGGGAAAGAAAGGACTCAAGAAGAATTTTTTCATACCTTTAATACGCTATATGAAGAAAATAAACAGATTGTAATTACCAGTGATAGACCACCAAAAGAAATTCCTACTTTAGAAAATCGTCTAATTTCTAGATTTGAATGGGGTTTAATTACAGATATACAACCACCTGATTTAGAAACCAGAGTAGCAATCTTAAGAAAGAAGGCACAATACGAAAATTTAGATATTCCTCCAGAAGTAATTACTTTTATTGCAGATAAAATTCCTTCAAACATCAGACAGTTAGAAGGTGCTCTAAATAAAGTGGTTGCCTATTCAACTTTAACTAATAGCACTTTAACTGTCCCTATAGCCCAAGAAGTATTAAAAGATATTATTCCAGTAGAAGTGGAAGAAATTTCTATTAATCAGATTCAAAAGGTTACCGCTGATTATTTTAACCTAAAAATTACTGCCCTGTTATCTAAAAAAAGAACAAAAAACATTGTTACTGCTCGACAAATTGCAATTTATCTTTGCCGAGAATTAACTGACTTTTCCTTACCAGCGATTGGAGAAATATTTGGAGGAAAAGATCATACTACTATTTTACATGCTTATAGTAAAATTAAAAATAAGATAGAAAAAGATAGAAATTTTAAATTAACTATTGATAATTTGATTTTTAAAATCAAAAATGAAAGTAGTTAATTTATTGTGAATATTTTATTCATAAAATGTGTATATTTTTTTATTTTTTTAAAAAATAAAAAAAAATGTGTAAAGAGTGGATTAATTAAAAGAATTATTCAGATATTTCTCCCCAATCTTAAAATAAGAGTAAGAAGAAATATTTTACTTTTTCCACAATATCAACAGCATCTATTACTACTATTACTAAATTTCTTATTATGAATTTAACATATTAGGAGGATTTAATAAAATGAAAATTATATGTTCCCAGGAAAGTTTACTACATGGAATACAAATCGTACAGAAAGGAATATCTCCTAAAATTGGGTTACCTATTTATAATGGAATATTATTTGAAGTAGGAGTGAATAATAAATTACATCTATTTGCAACTGACTTAGAAATTGGAATAGATTGTAATGTTCCTGCACAAATTATTGAAAGTGGATCCGTAGTAATTCCTAATCGAATCATTAGTGATTTAATTAGAAAATTTCCTAAAGGCAATATTGAAATTGAAAGTTCGGAAAAAAATAATATTATTATTAGAGAAAATAATGCAATTTATAAAATTTTAGGTTTTTCTAGTGAAGAATTTTCTAATTTTCCTGAGATAAAACTAAAATATAAGATAAAAATAAAACAGAAAATATTTAAAGAAGCTATTAGTCAAACCATTTTTGCCACTTCTAGAGATGAAGGAATCTCATTTTTAAATGGTATATTACTTAAAATAATAGATAATAAAATGGAAATGGTTGCCACAGATAGTCATAGATTATCCTATAAAAAAATAGAAGAATTAATAATAGAAAAAAAATCTTCTGAAAATTTTGAAGTTATTATACCTTATAGAGCACTAGCAGAGTTATATAAATTATTATCAGAAGAAGAAGAGTTAATTGAAATCTGGATAGAAGATCAACAAATAATGTTTATTTTAGAAGGAGTGAATAATATTAGATTCTATTCTCGATTAATAGAAGGAAAATTCCCAGATTATCAACAGATTATTCCTATTTCATTTAATACAGAAATTAGATTAAATAATGAGGAATTTAGAGATAAAATTGAGAGAATTTCTTTATTTGGAAGAGAAGAATTAAATACAGTAAAGATCGAAGTTTCTAATAAAAATCTAGATAAGCAGACTGAAGAACGAAGCGAAATGTTAATAAGAGCAGAAAATCCCACCATAGGAGAGGCTTTAGAGAAGTTGGCTTGTTTTAAAAAAGGAGAGAATATAATTATTTCTTTTAATTCTAAATATATCCTGGAGGCAGTAAAAGTTATTAATTCGGAAAATATTATTTTAAAGATAAATGAACATTTGTCTCCAGCAATTATTACTCCCGAAGATGATAAAAATTATCTTCATATTGTAATGCCTATGAGATCGGAATAAAATAATTATTATTAGAACGGGATTAAAAAATTGCATTTTAACCGAATAAAATTAATAAATTATAGAAATTTTATTAATCTTTCTCTTGATTTTCATCCTAATCTTAATATTTTTATTGGAGATAATGCTCAAGGTAAAACCAATATATTAGAAGCAATAACTGTACTGATCCGTGGGAATTCCTATAAAAACATCCAAGATAAACAATTAATTAATTGGAACTCTAATTTCTCACTTTTATCTGGAGAAATAAAGAAAAATGATGAACCATATGAAATTAGTATTTCTTTAGAGAAAGAAAGAGATATTAAGCCTTTAGAACAACAAAAAATTACTAAAATTATTAAAGTAAATCAAACCATCCAGAAAAAATCTTCGTTAAATAAAGAATTTAAAGGAGTATTTTTTTCTCCGGAACATTTACAGATTATTAAAGGATCGCCCTCACTGAGAAGAAAATTTTTAGATGAACAAATTTATCAGATTTATCCACTTTATCAAAGATATCTTTTTGAATACCAAAGAATTTTAGCTCATCGCAATAATATATTGAAGAAATATGATGATATTAAAACTATAAAAGAGAATCTACATATCTGGACCCCTCAATTAATTAAAAGAGGTTCTTTTTTAATCTATATGCGAGCAAAATTTTTAAAAAAAATGGACTATATAGCTAATAATTTTCATCAACAGATTACCGAGGGGAAGGAAAAGCTAAATCTAATTTATCAGAATAATATAATTAAAGACTTTAAAGACGAAGAAATTGAGTTGATAAGTAATAAATTTAAAGAAAAGTTAGAACAAGAACAAAAAAGAGAAATTGAATACAAAACCAGTCTTTATGGACCTCATCGAGATGATTTTTTAGTTTTTCTTAATCATATTAACGCCTTATTTTATGGCTCACAAGGACAACAGCGTACCGTTATCCTTTCTTTAAAATTGGGAGAATTAGAAATAATTAAAGAAAAAGAAGGAGTTTACCCCATCTTTTTACTTGATGATGTAATGTCTGAGTTAGATGAAAAAAGAAGACATTTTTTACTAGATTTAATTTTAAATAAAAAATTACAAACCTTTATTACTAGTATAAATTTAGACTATTTTAACCCAGAAATTATAAAATTAGGTCGGATATTTAAGGTAGAAGAGGGGCGAGCGCTGGTTTTATGAGAAAAAAAAGTGAAATAATCTCTTTTAGAGAAGCCTTAGAAATTTTTTTAAAAGAGAAAAAATGGGATAAAAAAATAGAAGGGTACCAGATAATTACTAACTGGAAAGCGATAGTAGGGGAAGAACTGGCTAATAGTACCCAACCCATTAAGATAGAAAACACTGTATTATGGTTAAAAGTAAAAAGTAACGTCTGGGCTAATGAATTAAACTGGAGAAAAGGAGAGATTATCGAAAAGATTAATAGGGAAGTACAAAAAACTCTAGTAACAGAGGTTATATTTAAGGTTCAACCCACCTCTTTTAAACCAAATATATAATTTTACTACATTATATTTTATTTCTTGGCTACTATTAAGAAAAATAAGACAAGAATAGTGATGATTAAATAGAATCAATTAGCTTTAAAGAGATAATCAAAAAATTTTATCATGAAATAAAACTAATAAAAAGAGGAGATTATAAAAATGTTTCAAAAGAAGACTCGACTGGATTTTTTAGAAATGAAAAAGAAAGGGGAATTGGTAGCCTGGATTACTGCTTATGATTTTCCTACAGCTTCTTTCGCTGAACAAGCCGGTATGGATATGATCCTAGTTGGTGATTTACTAGGGATGGTGGTCTTGGGATATCAGGGGACTGTGCCGGTTACTATGGAAGATTGTATCTCTCATTGTAAAGCAGTACGTAGAGGAGCGCCCAATACCTTTTGTATTGGTGATATGCCCTTTCTCTCTTACCAGATTTCTTGTGAAGAAGCGGTAAAAAATGCTGGGCGTTTCTTAAAAGAAGCGGAGATGGATGCAGTAAAGCTGGAAGGAGGTCGAAGAGTCTTTAGTCAGATTAAGGCTATTGTTGATGCAGGGATATTGGTAATGGGGCATATTGGTTTAACCCCCCAGAGCTCAGGCCAGTTGGGTGGCTTTAAAGCTCAAGGCAGAGATGTAAATAGCGCCCGCGAATTGATTAAAGATGCCTTAGCTATCCAGGAGGCCGGAGCTTATGCTCTGCTCTTAGAAGCGGTTCCACCAGAATTAACCACTTTTCTAACTAAAAAACTTGATATCCCTGTTTATAGTATAGGCGCCGGAGGACCTTGTGATGGCCAACTATTAATCTGTGGAGATATGTTAGGCTTATTTCAAGCTTTTACCCCCAAGTTTGTTAAAAAATATGCCAATATTGCCGAGATCGAAATTAATGCCTTTAGAGAATATATAAAAGATGTAAAGACAGGTGCTTTTCCAACCGATGATCATTGTTATCATATTTTAAAAGGCAAAGAAGGAGAGTTTTATGAGATGTTAAAAGAGTTTGTGTAAGAAATATTTATGAATATAAGTAAAAATAAATTTTTCAACGGTAATGATATCTATAAAAAGTTTATATCAACTTAAGAATTCATAAGCAAAAGAAGAGAGGAAAAATGAAATTATCAGAATTAATTAGTGATGGTTTCTATCTAAAAAACGACCTTAATTGTTCTGAGGCTATACTTTATGGTGCAAATAAAGTCTATCATCTTGGACTATCTGAGGATTGTTTGAGATTATCAGCTGCTTTTGGTGGAGGGATGGGGATTAAAAGTGTATGTGGTGCACTAACTGGTTCTCTAATGGTCTTAGGCTATCTATTTGTCAAAGAGCATGCCCATCAGAGCCCAGAAATAAAAAATATTTGTAAAGAAATTTTTGAGCTTTATTCTATGAGATTAGGTGATTTTATTTGTAAACCGCTAAAAGAAAAATATTATTCTGAAGAAAAAAAGTGCTTTGAGGTGGTTTTGAAAGGAGCAGAGATTCTGGACTATATAATTAAAAAAGAAAGAATAAGATGAGAAAAGTTATAAATACCGATACAAAAATCTTGTTTTGTTTAATAAATGCTTGAGAAAATAAAAAGAGTAAAATTTAATAAAAGAGGAAGTGAAATTATGCAAATTGCAAATCGGATGAATCTTTTAGGTACGGAAACCGCTTTTGAAGTTTTAGCAGAAGTAAATAGATTAAAAGCTGAGGGTAAGGATATTATAAGTTTTGCTATTGGAGAACCAGATTTTGATACCCCATCCAATATTATAGATTCAGGAATTAAGGCTTTACAAGAAGGTTATACACATTATGGACCCTCAGCTGGTTTAATGCCCTTTCGAGAAAGCATAGCTCGATATATTTCCTGTACCCGAGGAATTGAGATTAATCCAGAAGAAGTGGTAGTGACGCCTGGAGCTAAGCCTATAATTTTTTTCAGTATGTTAGTTTGTATTAATGAAGGAGATGAGGTGATATACCCTAATCCAGGATTCCC
Organism: Candidatus Atribacteria bacterium UBA6251; assembly: GCA_002441285.1. Classification (GTDB taxonomy): domain Bacteria; phylum Atribacterota; class Phoenicimicrobiia; order Phoenicimicrobiales; family Phoenicimicrobiaceae; genus UBA6251. The sequence continues at coordinate 22,586 of DJVR01000048.1, forward strand.
TATTTATGAATCGGTAATTAATTTTGTAGGAGCTAAGGCTATACCCTTACCTTTACTAGAAGAAAAGAATTTTAGATTCGATATAGGTTGGTTAAAAAATAAGATCTCTGATCATACCAAAATGATTATTATTAATTCTCCCCAGAATCCAACTGGAGGAATTTTAACCGAGGAAGATTTAAGAGAGATTGCTGAGCTAGCCATAAAGTATGATCTCTGGATTTTTTCAGATGAAATATATTGTAATATGGTCTATGATGGTGAATTTAAAAGTATTATTAGTTTACCCGGAATGAAAGAAAGAACAATCCTATTGGATGGTTTCTCTAAGACCTATGCTATGACCGGATGGAGATTGGGTTTTGGGGTAATGAATGTTAATTTAGCAACACAATTTATTCGTTTGGAAACCAACTCAGTCTCCTGTACTGCTACTTTTACTCAGGTTGCCGGCATAGAGGCCTTAGAAGGCTCTCAGGAAAAGTCACAGGAAATGATCCGGGAGTTTAGAATGCGGAGAAATATTATTGTAGAAGCACTAAATGATATTGAGGGGATTACTTGTAAGAAACCTGGTGGTGCCTTCTATGTATTCCCTAATGTTACTAAAGTCTGTCATAGGTTAAACTTGAAGAATTCGAAAGAACTACAACAATACCTATTATATAAAGCGGGAGTAGCGGTATTAGCTCGAACATGTTTTGGGAAAAAGAACCAGGAAGAAAATCAAGAGTATATCCGACTTTCTTATGCTACTTCTCGAGAGAATATAATAGAGGGCATAAAGAGAATTAAGAAGGCGGTTGAAAAATAGATTTAGCAAAAACTATATAGAAACAAAATTATCTTCTGCTAGATTTCTATGGCAAATAACTTTAGAGTTATTTGCCATTTTATTACTCCCTAATTTCTATAAAAGTCAGCTTCGCGTAAAGTATTTCTAATTTTTTCTTTTTCTTCCTTTTTAAGCGGAAGAAGTGGTAATCTGGTTTCCCCTCCATGATAACCCATTAAATCCATAGCATACTTAAGTCCACTTATGCCATAAATGGTAGTAGTAGCATGGTTCACCGGGATTATGCGCAATTGAAGCTCTCTTGCTTCTTTTAATTTATTTTGCTGAACTAAGCGGTAAATTTCTACGCATTTTTCTGGAATAAGGTTGGCTAAAGCAAGTACCCCTCCCTTACATCCCAATACCAGCGCACCCAATAATGCTCCGGCTGTACCAACCAGGATACTAAAATTATCATGCACTTTATTAAGATATTGACCTAACTGATTTATATTACCACTGCTGTCTTTAATACCGATTATATTGGGGTGTTGAGAAAGCACAGATAAAACTTCCAGACTAAGATTAATTCCAGTAAATTTTGGTACGTTATATAATAAAATTGGAATATCTGTATGGTCAGCTATAGTAGAATAATAATTTATTAAAGCCTCGTTGTTCATTTTGCTACCATAATAGAATGGAGTTACTATTAGAGCTGCATGGGCTCCTAAATTGGCTAACTTATTGGATAGATAAATAGTTTCTCGAGCTGATTCGCAACCAGAACCGACTATAATTAACATATCTTTAGCTGCTGTTCTAATTACAGTTTTTACTATTTCAATCTTTTCTTTCTCAGATAGAAAAACACTTTCTCCGTTAGAACCCAATACTACCAAGCCTCTTATTCCGCTATTGCTTAATTTTTCAATATTTTCAATTAGATAATTATAGGCTATTACTTCCTTCTGAAAAGGAGTGACAATTGGTGGGAAAATACCTGACAAATCAATATTATTGGACATTTACAACTACTCCTTATTAGGGAATATAAATTAATATCAAGTGTTAGATGGGAAATCTATAAAATTATTATAAAAAAAAATTTGTTTTATGCAAATTATTTATTTTGAAGTACAGCATTATTCGAAGTTAGAAGCTAACTAAATAATAAAAGTAAATTTGCCTTTAACCTTTTCTAACCGATAAACAGATATTTCTAATAAATAGCCAATATAATCTTTTGCAGGGGAATATAATCGAATGCAAATAAATCAACAAATAATCTAATAAAATATAATTTTAGTTAACATTGAAACGATAATGCGGTTAATGTATAATAATATTAAAAATAGAACCGGGTTATCAGTTATCAGACTATAAAAAAGCTAGGATACCTCGAATATTTTTTAAAGATTAAGAGAGGGCTTAGAAATACAGTTATGGCAAGTATAAAAGGGTTTGGGATCAATATTGATGCACCTACCATTGATGGAAACCTTGATCTGTTGGAAAAATCTTTAACCGAAATTCAGGATATTGGTTTTGACTGTGCAGAAATACCAGTACACGGGGTTGATGCTATTATAATGGGCAAACTAAACCGGTTACAAACCAGGATTATTGCAGATATTCTGAAAAAATTTAAGTTGAAATATACTGTGCATGGTCCAAATTTACTCAATTTAATGGACTACCATAACTTTAAATTACAAAAGAGCATTTTTAAAGCTGGGATAGAATTTGCTCATACTATTGGGGCAGAATTATTTGTCTATCATGGTGGAAAGATTCTTTTGAGAGAAAAATCTGGCGATGAAGGAATTATCCAAAACATCATTACCAAAATTCCCTCACGAAAGAAGATAGAAAAGTTAAAAAATATAGAGGTCATAGCTTTACAGGAATTAGGTACTTTTGCCCATGATTTAAATGTAACCATAGCGGTAGAAAATTCTTCTCCAGATATAGAAGAGGAATTTTTTTGGGAACTATCCAAAAGCATTAATCATCGGGTTAATAATTTGCTACAGCAGCCAAAATCAATTTTCTTAAGAGAAGTAAGTAGATATAATTATAGCAGTAAGATTGAAGAATTAGTGGAACAGATTAAAAAGATTAATCATAAAAATGTAGGTATTGCCCTTGATTTTGGCCATGCCTTTCTTGCTTCCAGGTATTACCATTTTTCTTTTCTAGATTCTATCAAACTTGCTCTTCCTTATCTAAAACATATTCATATTCACGATTGTTTTGGTAAACCCAAAATTACTCAAGATGATGTTGATATAAATCTAATTCAATTTGGTATTGGAGACTTGCATATGCCTATTGGCTGGGGAGAAATTCCCTATGAAAAGGTGTTTCCTCTTTTAAAAAGCTATTCGGGAATTCTCTGTCTGGAATTAAAACCACGCTATAAAAGATTTTTTTATTACAGCTTACAGGTGTTAAGAGAGCTAGTAGAAAATATTAAAAATAATCATAAAATAAGAAAGAAATCCCCTTTCTAGAATGACAACCCTCTTTAAATTCAGTTTTTTGACAAAAGTCTTATTTTATAGTATTATTATATACATTAAATATCCTTAATAGTTCTTTTTTGAATACAATTTTAGACTTTATAATTAAATAAAACCGTGGCTTTGGGCTGCGGTTTAATTTTGATAGGAGTTAAAAGATTGATGAAGAGTGAGAGAGAAGGTCTTAATCTTAATCAAGACAATCAATATACTGCCAAACAGATTCAGGTCTTAGAGGGGTTAGAAGCAGTCAGAAAAAGGCCTGCAATGTACATTGGAGATACATCTATCCGAGGTTTGCATCATCTGGTTGACGAAGTAGTAGATAATAGCATTGATGAAGCCATGGGAGGCTTTTGTAAAAAAATAGAAGTAATTATCCAAACAGATAATAGTGTTTGCGTAACCGATGATGGGAGAGGAATTCCGGTAGATATTCATGAAGCTGCTGGAGAACCTGCTGTAACTATAGTTTTAACCAAATTACATGCAGGAGGCAAGTTTGGCGGAGGAGGTTATCGGGTTACTGGCGGATTACATGGGGTAGGCATATCGGTTGTTAATGCCCTTTCTGAGTGGTTAGAGGTAGAAGTAAGAAGAGATGGGAAAATATTTTATCAACGTTTTGAAAGAGGAAACAAGGTCTCCGAATTAAAGGTACTTGGTAAATCAAATAAAACAGGGACCAAAATAACCTTCAAGCCAGATGCCAAGATTTTTAGTTCAGTAAAATTTAATTTTGATATTATTTCTCATCGCCTTAGAGAATTAGCCTTTTTAAATGCTGGTTTGAGAATTGATTTAAAAGATCTTAGAGAACCTCATAGAGAAATTTCTTATAAATACAATGGCGGGATAATAGAATTTGTTAAACATCTAAACAAAAATAAAGATGTTATCTTTAAAAATCCAATTTATATAAGTGGTAAAAAAGAAGACATAGAAGTAGAAGTTTGTATTCAATATAATAGTAGTTATTTAGAACATATTCTAACCTTTGCCAATAATATCAATACCGAAGAAGGCGGTAGCCACTTGATGGGCTTCAAAGCAGCTATTACCAGAGTGGTAAATGATTATGTCAAGGGGAATATTGTTTCTAATTATAAAAAATTTTCTTTAAAGGAAAGTGAAAACAATCTATCCGGGAGCGACGTAAGAGAAGGTTTAACTGCCGTGATTAGTGTAAAATTATTAAATCCTCAATTTGAAGGGCAGACTAAAACTAAACTGGGGAATAGCGAAGTAAGAGGTGTTGTTTCCTCTATTGTTACTGAAGGGCTAAGTAATTTCTTTAATGAGAACCCCGAGATAACTAAAAAAGTATTATCTAAATCTATTTCTGCTTTAAAAGCCCGAGAAGCTGCCCGACGAGCTCGCGATCTAGTACGACAAAAAAACGGCTTAACTATGGGTACACTTCCTGGCAAACTGGCTGATTGCTCAGAAAAAGATCCTCGCTTTAGAGAACTATTTTTAGTAGAAGGTGATTCTGCTGGTGGCTCTGCTAAACAGGGAAGAGATAGAAAATTTCAAGCTATTATGCCTTTACGTGGTAAGGTTTTGAATGTCGAGAAAGCACGCCTACACAAAATATTGGAAAATAATGAAATTCGTTCTATAGTTACTGCTTTGGGAGTAAATCTAGGAGAGGATTTAGATGTTGAAAAGTTAAGATATTTCAAAGTAATTATTATGACTGATGCCGATGTAGATGGAGCTCACATCAAGACTCTTCTCTTAACCTTTTTTTTCCGTTATATGAAACCATTGATTGAGAGAGGAAATATCTATATTGCTCGACCCCCTCTTTATAAGATTGAAAATCATAAAGAAAGTTATTACCTATTTGATGAACAGGAATTAAACGAAAAATTAAAAGAGATAAACGGTAACCCCAATATTCAGAGGTATAAAGGTTTGGGAGAGATGAATCCAGAACAGCTCTGGGAGACTACTATGAACCCGGAAACCAGGGTTTTAAAGAAAATAACCCTGGAAGACGCTATAGAAGCAGATGAAATGTTTACCATTTTAATGGGAGATAAAGTAGAACCCAGAAAGAGATTTATTTATAAACATAGCTTAGATGTTAAAGAAATTGATATCTAAAGACAAGTTCCTAAGAAAAATTTTGTTTTTAGCCAAGAGAAATAAATAAGGATAACAAAAATTATGAGAGGACAAAACAATTCTAAAAGAAAAAGAACTAAATCAGAAGAAAACAAAGAAATAGTCAAAAAAGGGACTGAACAGCTAACCGATATTGGTGACGAAGTAAAAGAGGCCTATCTTAGTTATGCTATGAGTGTAATCATTGGCCGTGCCTTACCCGATGTGCGAGATGGGTTGAAACCGGTGCATCGTCGTGTTCTATATGCTATGAGTAAAGTAGGGAATACTTCTGATAAGCCTTATAAAAAATCAGCTAGAATTGTGGGAGAAACCCTGGGTAAATATCATCCGCATGGAGATGTGGCGGTCTATGATACCATTGTTAGAATGGCCCAGGACTTTTCTTATCGTTATCCACTTATTGACGGGCAGGGGAACTTTGGTTCGGTAGATGGGGATGCAGCTGCAGCGATGAGATATACAGAAATTCGAATGTCCCGAATTTCTGAAGAACTACTGGAAGATATAGATAAGGAGACGGTAAATTTCATTCCCAATTTTGATGGTTCTCTGGAAGAGCCAGAAGTCTTACCAAGCAAGATACCCAATTTATTAATTAATGGCGCCTCTGGTATTGCGGTAGGAATGGCTACCAATATACCCCCTCATAACCTGGGAGAAATAGTAGATGGCATTGCCTTAATGATTGATAATCCTGAAATTAGTTTGGAAGAGTTAATGGAAATAATTAAAGGACCCGATTTTCCTACCGGCGGGATAATTTGTGGAACCGAAGGAATAAGAGAAGCCTATCGAACTGGAAGGGGATCTATTAAATTACAGGCACAGGTTTTTTCTGAAGGGGTTAGCGGGGAGAGTAAAAATGAAAAGAGCAACCCTCGTTTAATTATTAAAGAGATACCTTATCAGGTAAATAAAGCCAATTTAGTAGAACAAATTGCAAAATTAGTGCAAGAAAAGAAGATTCCAGAGATTATTGATCTAAGAGATGAGTCAGATCGTAGTGGTATGCGAGTAGTAGTTGAACTCAGAAAGAATGCCAATGTAGATATAGTATTAAATAATTTATATAAAAATACTAATATGAGTACTAGTTACGGAATAAATATTGTAGCCATTGATCACGGTCGACCTCGCACCCTATCCCTCAAAGAAACCATCAAATGCTTTTTAAATCATCGTCGGGAAATAGTAGAAAAAAGAACCAGATATGACCTGAAAAAGGCGAAGGAAAGGGCACATATTTTAGAAGGGTTAAAGGTTGCTCTTTCTAATATTGATGAAGTAGTACAAATTATTAAAAAATCTAAAAATGTTAGTATGGCACATCAAAATCTTAAAAGCCGTTTTGTTCTGAGTGATTTGCAAGCCCAAGCTATTCTGGATATGAAATTACAGAGGCTAACTTCTCTAGAAACCGAAAAAATTATGGAAGAATATTTAGAATTAATCAAGCAGATTGCTTACTTAGAAGATATTTTACAAAACGAAAAGAAGATGATGTTGATCATTAAAGATGAACTTTTGGATTTAAAAAAGAGATATGGAGATGAGCGAAAAACAATTATTATAGAGGATATAGAAGAGCATAATATTGAAGATTTTATTGCTGAAGAAGATATTGTTATTACTTATACTCAGGATGGATACCTAAAACGTCTTCCCTTAAGCACCTATAGAAAGCAGAGAAGAGGTGGTAAAGGAAAAATTGGAATGACTACCAAAGCAGAAGACTTCATAGATGAAGTATTAGTTACTACCAATCTTCATGATATATTATTCTTTACCAATAAGGGAAATGTGTACCGAAGGAGGGCTTACCAAATACCCGAAGGAGGCAGAACATCTCGCGGTGTCGCTATTATCAACTTACTGGGCTTGGAAAAAGATGAACGAGTTACTACTCTTATTCCAATTAAAAGAGTAGATTTAGAAGAGTCCAGAAATAATGATCAAAAATTTCTTTTTATGGCTACCAGAATGGGAAAAATAAAAAAGGTATCTCTGGCCAGTTTTTCTAATCTCAAAAATATGGGAATTATCGCTCTTCGTCTTTTAGAAGAAGACGAGCTAGTAGGGGTTAGATTATCCCAGAATGAAGAAGATGTAATCTTAACCTCTAGATCAGGAAAAACTATTCGTTTCTCAGGCGCTTTAATCAGATCTATGGGAAGAACTGCTATGGGGGTAAGGGGAATGACCTTCACCCCATCAGATTATTTAATCAATATTGATTTGGTAGAAAAGGATTCTACTAAAGATTTATTAGTGGTTACCGAAGGAGGTTATGCCAAAAGAACACCCCTCAAAGAGTTTAGAGAATTTAAAAGGCAGGGCAGTAAGGGTATGATGGCCATTAAATTAACCAAAGAAAAAGGAGCAGTAATCACCGCAAAAATAGTAGAAGAAGAAGATGAAATAGTCTTAATCAGTCAACAGGGAATTGTCATCCGGATTCCAGTAAAAGAAATTCATGGTACAGGCAGATATTCTCAAGGCGTAAAGGTAATGGACCTTGATGAGGAGGATAAGGTAGCCAGTGTTGCCCTTATTTCGCCGGAAAGGGCAAATCTTGAGGAGAGAGATAGTGTTAATTTAAACAATAATGAACAGAATGAAAATTTAATTGAAAAAAAATAATATTTTAGGATTCTTAAGAGCATCAATATATTCACAGTGAACCTAGGATTAAAATTTAGAAGAAAGTAAGAGCACACACCAAAAATAAATTAATAGAATTTGTATCTAATTTATATATTTATGTCTATCAGAGCAGAGAGATTAAATTCCTGGAATTTAATCTCTTTTTTAATTTTTTCGACATTTTATTATTTTTATATTTTAATTTTATACAAATTTATCAGATAATTTACAAATTTCGTGGTCCTGCTCTTACGCCGGTGCTGGTCGGGGTAGTCCAGGTAAGTCAGGGTAGATTCCAATTCTTCTTGTAACATTTGACTGACCTGGTGATAACTGTCCTGCTACTTCTGGG
>DJVR01000053.1 GCA_002441285.1 Candidatus Atribacteria bacterium UBA6251
TAGGGTGTTCACTTTTAAAGTTTAACTAACAATTTTTTTTGTGCGTTGTCTGTGTCAACTCTTTGGGGGTAGTTTTTTTTGGTGAAAAAAATTCTTCCGGCTTTGGGTAGGCTTACCCCTTGTTTTACTAAGGCTTATTGTTTTTACCGATAAGTACAATTATCCTAATTTTATTTAAGATACAGTAATACATTATAATTAACTGGCTTTAATATTTTTTTAACTTTCTAATCAGATCCTATCTTAGAGAGCTTACTCAAAACACTCACCCAGGGTTTGTCCTGATCCCGTCCAGAAAGAGCAGGTAGGTTTACCTCTAGAAGAGGAGAAGTCTCTCTCTTTTTCTTAAAGCAAGAGACAGGTAAAGGCGGTTTGTATTTGCTTGCTTTAATATTTCGTTTATCCCTGAGATGATCTAGGAATCTCCGTCTTCACCAAAGAGGATCCTTTTTATTTTAGAGAGAGTCTTTTCTCGACTAATGGCATTTAAGCAGAGATTAATTACCTGTGGTGAATAGTTTTTACCTTGTTTGTTTAACAATAATTTCTTTATGTTTTCTTAGTCTATTTTCTCTAAATTAAATTTTTTAAAATAAAAATATTCTCTCAAGCAACCGAGATAAGCTTTTATAATTTTAGAGCTGTAATTTCTTAATCTTAATTCCTGTTTTGTTTTTCTAAATATTCTTGCATGTTTTTATAAAATTGATAAAATATAATCATCAGTAAATGCTTTAGTGATTTCACTGATAATTATAAAATTCGTATAATATACAACAAAAAGGTTGATATTGTACAAACAGTTCGTATAGAAACGAGTTATGTACATTATTACTAGAACTGGACAAAAAAAATATTTATAAATATTAGATGATTAATTCACCTAATATGACAATAATTCAAAATTTTTTTAGGAACACCTCCAAGATACTCAAATCAGAATTTGATAGAAGTTATGAAGTAGGTCATAGCGGTTTGAAAGGTCAAGACAGAGAGATATTTATCCAAAATTTTATAACCAAATCTTTCCCTAAGAAATTTGTTATAGGAACCGGAGAAATAGTTGATTCTAAAGATACAAAAACAAACAAGCAGATATCGTGATATATGATGAATTCATGCCGATTTTTGATTATGGTTCTACTAAACATTTTTTGAGTGGGGGAGTTTTAGCCCATATAGAAGTAAAATCAAATTTGACTTCGGAGGAACTAGTAAAATCTTTAGAGATAACAAAATCCATTAAAAATCTAAATAGAGATTTGGATGTAACAGCATCCCTTGGAAATGCACCCAAAACAATATTTTCATGCTTGTTTGCTTATGAAGGAATTAGCAAAGAAAAGTTTAAGAAAAAGATTTAGAATTCTATAAAAATGAAAAGATGATTGATCATCATATTGATGCTATTTGTGTCTTAAATAAATATGTAATGATAAAAATTTTTGATAAATCAGAAAAAGTATCAAAAGTAGAATTCTTTAAAACCAATGAAGATAGTTTAATGGTTTTTTTCATAAGACTATTTGATGGTATGTATAAAAATTGGATCGGTATCCCTAACCTCTATAAATATCTCGGAGATTTAAAATTTAAACCATTTTGATGCCCAGCTCTGCGTCATACTGTCGACTTCATCGATTTTTTCTTGCAGAAAAAACACATAACAGCGATTAAGAGACTCTACCTTACAGGCTCCGTCCAAATTGAATTTTTGTGGGATGCCTCAAAAATTCAACTTCTCTTAATCCCGATGTTGTACGCAATTTTCTGGCAAAGGTATTCTATATAATATGACTAAATTTAAGGTAGGTATTATAATCAATAAACCGACTGAAATTGTTGTAAAAGCTTTAATGAATCCAAATAACTTTCATTATTGGCAAACAGATTTAGAAAGATTTGAAATAATAAAATTAAAGCCCGGTATGGTTAGTTCAATCGGACACTTACATTACTCTCAAAAAGGACATTCATATATTCTAGAGGATAAAATGATTTATTGTGAACCCGGTAAAAAATATGTTTCCCAAGTTACTGGAGATGTTATAGAAGCACAAGTTGCAACAACACTTAATTCCATTGATAATAAAACTGAAATGAGTATTTCATGGTCAGGTAAAGGGAAGAATATTCTTACTAAATTACTGTTACCATTATCTCGTAAAAAAAATGATAGAGCAATCTAAAACTGAATTGGAAACATTTAAAAGATTAATTGAAGAAAAAGGAGTAGATTTTTCTAAATAGTCAGAAAATTGCGTACAACAGCAGCTAACCGACTGCGGCGCATACGCGCCTCTGCCCAAATTGGCACATGTTTCAAAACGAATGTTGGGTCTAAATCGTAGGATTGAAGCGGCAAGAAGGTATTTGTACCAACTTCAGCAAGCTGCGGAACGTTATCTGAAATAGGGGTATCAAAATGAGTAAAGGAATAAAAGATATGAATAATAACAAAGATAAACAAGCAACTCTTTTTAAGAATTTGGAGTCAGTACCTTTTATTTATGGAACAATTATATTTAATAAAGAGAAATTGGTCTGTTTCCTGGATGGAATAAATGATCAAAGTAATCTATCTTTGCTAAAAAATAAAATAATAGGTCTAAAGGAACTCATAAATTCTCCTAAAAGTGATCGAGAAGGACTATTAAATATAGACCCGAACGGAGATACGATTGCTTTGCGTAGAGATGTCTTGATTTCTGAATTAAATCAGATCTTAGAAGCAAGAACTCTTGAGAGAGCAAAATATTATTTAAAGCGGCTAAAAAATGGGGTGCAAAAGTTTAAGACTTGTAAAGTTAACGATATAAATCTTCTCCGATGGAAAGAATACGACGAAATTATAACAGATAGTCTTTGGGTAATGGATAAAAGAGATACCTCGGGTGTTCATCTTGGTTGGTATTGGGGCAACTTTATCCCCCAAATCCCACATCAGATGATGTTAAGATATACCAAAAAAGGAGACTGGGTTTTAGATACCTTTGTTGGAAGTGGAACTACTTTGATAGAATGTAAACAATTAGGAAGGAATGGTATCGGAATAGAATTGAATCAAGGCGTTGCACAAAAGGCAAAGGAATTAATTGATAAGGAATATAATAGATATAAAATAAGCACAGAAATAATAAGTGGTGATAGCAGAACAGTAGATATAAAAACAATTTTGGATAAGCATGGAATAAAACAAATCCAACTTCTTATTATGCACCCACCATATCACGATATCATTAAGTTTTCAAAAGATGAGAAAGACCTTTCAACCGCGAAGAGTACTGATGAATTTTTAAAGATGTTTGGTGAAGTGGTAGATAATGTAACTCCATTCTTAGAGAAAGGACGATATTTTGCCCTTGTAATTGGGGACAAATACTCTAAAGGCGAATGGATACCTTTAGGTTTTTATTGTATGCAGGAAGTCCTAAAAAGAGGATATTTGTTGAAAAGTATAATTGTAAAAAATTTTGAGGAAACTAGAGCAAAGAGAAATCAAAAGGAACTTTGGCGATACAGAGCATTAGTTGGTGGATTTTATATCTTCAAACATGAATATATCATCCTTTTTAAGAAAAAATAGGAGGAAATGCTTATGCCACTATTGAGCCAAAAAGAGGTTTTGAATTTGAAGCTCAGATGTATTAAAGTGCCACAGTTAAAAATACTGGCATCAGAGTTGGGTATTTCTAACAGCGGAAAGACAACAGAGATCATTAAGAGAATTTTTGAGAAACAACCAAATGAGGAGATTATCAACGAATTTATTAGACAAAGACATATCAAGAAAATCAAAGAACGAAGAGCCATTATTTCAGATGAAGATTTGAAGAGAGAGTTAATGAGGGTTAAAACTTTTTCGTGGGGTGTAGTTCAGGGACAATTAGATCAAAAGATTCAGGTAGAATATGTAAGAAGATTTGTAAGGTATGATGAGTTGCTGAATAATGTTAAAGATAACCTTCATGATGATGTGACAAATTATGTAATGTGCACTTGGTTTAATCATTGGACGACAGTATTAATTGAGGAACACATAAGCACTCATCCCAAAGTAATTCCTACTATCAAAAATATAAAAGGAATTGACATCTTCTTTGATGGTCAACCCTTTGACCTAAAAGTAACCTATCTACCACGAGATTACAATTCGAATTATTCAGTAGAAAACCCTAAAGAGTTAGCAATCTGGATGTATGAAAATCAAGGAGCTCAGAGATTTGGAGCCGATAATCGGTTTTTTGTTATATTATTAGACAAAGAAAATCCTGAAAGAAGTTGGGAATTGAAAAGAAATTTTGCTCTTGTATTTCAAAAGATTGATAATTTTTTTGATAAGGAAACAGTTTCAAAAAATGATGAGATTGTTTTCACTTTTGGCAAGAGAACATATACAGCAGTTACAAAGGTATTAATAATAACAAAATGAAACCCCCACTTCAGATAACACAGCATATACACCACGGGCTATGCCTTTACCCTTCGGGATATTGCCTTGGGCAACGTCGTATATGCTGGAAACATTAAACTCAATAATTTTTTAGAGCTAGAAGTAGAATAGGCGAGAAAACCTAAAATCATTTAAAAAGCGAAAGATTTATACATATCAAAATAACTTTAAATTATATGGAGGGTGAGAAAATTAAAAAAACAAATATTGAAAATAAAATAAAAAATATTCTAAAGCAGTATAAAGAATATCTTAAAACTGAGGAAGCTAAAAAACATCTCAAATCTATGGAAAAAGAGAAAAGAGAAGTCCAAGAAATAATGGATAAGCTTTCTCACATGGATAAAAAAAGTGCCGAGTTTACTGAATTAGTATTATATGGTTTACTTCCATATTCCAATACTAAAGTTGCTAAAAGAGTAAGTCTATTTCCTGCTTTTATGAATATTAAAATCTTCTTTAAGGATTATAATTATTCTGATGAAGAATGGAATTTAATTGCTAATAAGATATATGATTTATGTTTTCAGTTTAAAGTAAATCCCAAAAATCTATCTCAAAATATTATTGATTTTTCTAAAGATAAATACAGTAGAAGATTGCAATGTGGTTCAATAACGCCTATTCTGTTTGCTATCAATGATAATTATCCAATTGTAAACAATAGAACTATAAGGGCTTTTAGAAGTATTAAATTAATTCTTGAAGAAAAAGAGAAATTATCCCAGAAACTAATTGATTATATTGACAATGTTAAAAAGATAAATAAGTTAGTTGAGCAATTAGATTTAGAACTGTTAAAAGACCACAATTATCAAGATTTGTTTTTTTATTGGTATGACTCAGAAATATTGAGCGAAGAAAGAAGAGCTGCAAAAGAGGAATCAGAAGAAAGTGAAACTGAAACTGAAACAGAAGAAGAAGTAAAAAGAGAGGAAGTCAATATAAAACAATTTATTGAACAAGTTAATATCGAGAAAGGATTTGATTTTACTCTTCATTCATTAGGAGATCCTCAAAGAATAAAAATTAATCAGATAATCTCTTTAAGTTCTAAAGCAAGCTGGGTTTTGCCACATTTCCAGAGATATTTTGATTGGAATAAAAATGATATTAGAGATTTCTGGGAATCTATTTTTAATGATTATTATGTTGGCTCTTTCTTGCTATGGGAGACTGAAAAAAATCCGGAATTAGGAATACAACCAATATTGGGCGTTTCTAAAAGGGAAGATGAAATTAGACCTGATGCGATTATATTAGATGGGCAGCAAAGGATTACATCTTTGCATTATGTCATTAAAGCACCAAAGTTTAATCTTAGGAGAAGCAAAATACCGCTTTATTTTTACATCAATTTTTATCATTACTTCAATAAAAATTCAAAAAATGGTATTATTGAAATTCATACAAAAAGGATAAGCAGAGAAGATTCATTCAGATTAATGTTATTTCCGCTTTATGAATTAGAGAATTATAATCAATGGGTAGATGATTTTGAAGATTTTCTCTTATCCCAAACAGAAAATCAAGATAAAGTTAGGAAGATAAGAAGGATAATAGATAAAAAATTAAGGCATATCTGGGAAGGTTTTGAAATCCCATATATTACACTCCCCGAAAGCATGGAATTATTCCAAGTTACTGATATTTTTGAAAATATTAACACCAAAGGGAAACTTCTTAGTGTTTTTGATCTTTTAATCGCAAGATTATACAAATATAATATTGAATTAAAGAAAATATGGGATGCTACATTAAAAGATTATCCGAATATCTCTAGATATTCAAAAATAATATCCAAAATTCCAATTTATATTCTTCAGGCGATTTCTTTACTTTACGAAAAAACAAGCTCTGCAAAAAGAGCAGACATCTTAGATATTTATTCAAATATTTATGAAAATTCTGAAAGAGATTTTGAGGAAGATTGGGATGATGTTGCTGACTATATGAACAAAGCAATTGAAAAATTAGAAAATATGAGAGATGGCTTTGGCGTCAAAGATGAAAAAGAACTCCCATTTGCACCAATGATTCCAGTTTTAACTGCTTTATTAAAAGTAATTGATGAGAAAGACAAAAAAGCAGAATGTTATAAAAAATTAAACAGGTGGTATTGGTCTGCTATCTTTACAAACGCCTATTCTTCTGCTGCTGATTCTCAGATGACACAAGACTTTAAAGAGGTTAAAAAGTGGTTTGACATTGACAAGGATATTCCAAAGACTATAATTCAGATGACAAGAGAAATCCCTAATCTGTATTTCAGAGATATTCAATCTAAATCAAATGCAAAATACAAAGGAGTTATGTCATTGATAGCCCTTGAAGGTGCTAAAGATTTTGATACTTCCCAAACCTTAGAAAATGCAAGAGGTAATGACAAAGACCATATTTTCCCAAAGTCATTTAATTTCGGATTCGGCTCAAACAAGCACATCCATTCTATATTAAATATGACTTGGATGTCTGGGTCAACGAATAGAAAAATTAAGTGGTATAAGAAACCATCAGCTTATGTAAATGAATTTATAAAATCAAAATATAATAATAATGAAAAAGAATTTTTTGAGATTCTTAAAACACATTTTATAAACAAAAAAGCATTTGACTATTTGATTGAGGATAAATTTGAGGAGTTTATCTCAGAAAGAGAAGAAGAAATAATTTCTAAGATAAAGAAGATTATTGGTTATGATGAAATTAAGACTGAAAAAACATTAATTACTCCATCAAGTCCATTTACAAATAGGATTATTTTCATAAATACCTTAAAATCTTGTGATAAATTCCTTTATTGGATGGATAAATATTTTTCTAAAAAGGGGTTAGAACTTCTTGCAGAATCTATTACTGATAAAGTAAAGGAAATTAAAATAGTTATGTCCATTGATAAAGTCGATGAGAATTTTAGAAGTTTGTTTAAAGACTTCGAAAAAGAAATGAAAAATAAAAATATTAATTGTGAACTAAGGGTAATTGTTGATCCCAAAATTAAATCATCCATACATGACAGATTTATCATAACTAAATATGATTCTTATAATATTCCATCACCGGATATTGTTACAAGAGGACAATTAAGCGAAATATCAAAAAGTGAAAACAGAGATGAATTAAAGAAAGAGTTTAATGATTTATGGACTAAATCAAGAGATATTATTCAAGAATGGAATTATATTAAAGAAAAAATAAAAGAATAGTTTTCTTGCTTCAAATATTTAGTAAAAAAAGGTTTTCTCACCCACCTATTTATTCCATTGCTCACTGTGTTCACCTGATGGAATGCCCAAAAAATTACTTACTCCGTTTCACTCCGCATCACTCTGCGCTCTAACTCCACTTCATTCCGTTCGGGTCACTTACCAGGGCTTAAACGGGAAATGCCTCAGCTCGGCATTTCCCCAAATTGCTCCCTGCGGTTGTACCGTCGTATATGCTGGAAACATTATTGTATCCGTGAGCGTAGCTTACCTCTTTTTTCGTAAAGGGTTTTTTCTATATAGGTAAATCTACACCTTTTTATTATATTTTTGCCATCCTTCTCATGCTATCTATCTTATTACTAACTAACGAAAGTATTATTAATATATAATATTTCTTCTTCTAACTACCCCATTAAAGTTTACACTAATATTTTTTTATCTTATATTTTAGTTTCTAAAGGTTGATTGAAGAAATTTGAAAATTTTTCTTCCTTTCATTTTATGTTTATTTAAATATTCTTTGATCATAGAACTTTTCGGGCTCAAATATATCGACTTCCAGGCTTGGTAATAGGAACTCCTGCTTTACATAATGGGCATTCTTCCGGAAGATAACTCTTAATATCTAAAGTTAATAACTTTTCAGTTTTGACTCCAAAATCTATTTTCCCTCCACTACGATCAATTAAGCTTCCTACCCCTACCACTTGTCCCTTTCTCGATTTTACAATCTCAATTACTTCTCTTACTGAGCTCCCAGTAGTAGTAACATCCTCTACCACCAAGACTCTTTCTCCCTCTTTAATGATAAAACTACGACGTAAAGTCATCTTCCCGTTTTCTCTTTCGGTAAAGATTGCCCTTACCCAAGGACCTAATAATCGAGCCATTACGTGAGCCATAATGATAGCCCCCACTGCCGGTCCAACAATCACATCGATATCATCACCTCTGAACTTTTTACCCAACTCACTACATAAATTATACATAAATTCAGGGTATTGCATTACTTGAGCACATTGAATATAAGTATCACTATGGACACCGGAAGTCAATTGAAAATGACCCTTCTGAACAGCTCCAGCATCTTCAAATTTTTGCATTATTTCTTCTGCTTTTAACATCATTTTTTAATTTTCCTCCATCTCTTCTATTATTTCCCTCACTGCCTGTACTGGATTAACTGCCTCTCTTACTGGTCTTCCTACTACTATAAAATCAGCTCCTTTTTTTATCGCTTCACCAGGTGTCATTACCCTTTTTTGATCGTGCATTAATTTACCAGCAGGCCTCATTCCGGGAGTTAAAATAATAAAATCTTCTCCACACACCTTTCTTATTATTTCAATTTCCCGAGAAGATGCAATCACTCCATCCAAACCAGCAGCTTGAGCTAATTTAGCCAAATGAGCAACCTGTTCCTCTAAACCTTTTTTCATTCCTATCTCTTCCTCTAATATCTTTTGATTAATACTGGTAAGAATAGTAACTCCTAAAATTATTGGTTTTCGAATTTCCCAGGTTAAACTGGCATTTTTACTCGCTTCCACTGCAGCTCTCATCATTTCTAACCCTCCGGAAATATGAAGATTAAAAATATATACTCCTAATCTAGTAGCTGCCTCAGCTGCCCGAGCAACCGTATTAGGAATGTCATGAAATTTTAAATCCAAAAAAACCTCTTTTCCTTTTTCTTTTATCATCTTAATAGCTTGTGTTCCTTCGGCAGTAAATAATTGATTACCAATTTTAAAAATATTTACATAGTCACTTAACTTATCGACTAAATTACCGGCTACTTTCAAATTATCTACATCTAGAGCTATAATTAACCTTTCTTTTGCTTTTAACCGTAACATTCAAACAACTCCTTTTTATTTATACTTTTAGCGTTCCTACCAGCTCATTAATATCCTTAATCTCATTTTTAAGACAAAAATCTTCTATTCCCTCAATTATTTCTAGGGCAGAATTAGGGTTAATTAGATTGGCAGTTCCTACACTTATTGCCCTTGCTCCTACTAACATAAATTCAAGAGCATCTCGGGCATTCATAATCCCTCCCATTCCAATGATAGGAATCTTTACTTTTTGGAATACCTGCCAGACCATCCAGAGGGCAATCGGCTTTATTGCTGGACCAGACAATCCTCCACTAATATTTCCTAATTTTGGTTTACGTAAATCAATATCCACTGCCATACCCACTAAAGTATTAATTAAAGATAAAGCGTCTGCCCCTGCTTCCTCAGCAGATTGTGCAATTTCTTGAATATCAGTAACATTAGGAGTTAGTTTGATAATAAGAGGAAGGGAGGTATTTTTTCTAATCCTGGAGACCAGTTGATAGGTAGCTTTTGCATCTTTACCCCATAAAGGATTACCTTCTTTAAGAATATTAGGACAGGATATATTTATTTCCAAAGCCACTACCTTTAAATCTTTTGATACCTCTTCTAACTTTTGGCATATTTCTATGTATTCTTCTATGGTATTTCCTGAAACATTTATTATTATAGGGGTATTAAATTTTTTTAAAGAGGGTAGTTTCTCTTTTATTAAGGCTTCTACTCCTATATTCTGTAAACCAATGGCGTTAAGAATTCCCGAGGAAGTTTCAATAATCCTGGGTGTTGAATTTCCTGGTCTTGGTCGTAAAGTAATTCCTTTTAAAACCATTGCCCCTAGTCTATTTAAATCAATAAAGGGAGAAAATTCCAAACCATAACCAAAAGTCCCTGAGGCAGTCATCACCGGATTTTTTAGTTTTATTCCGGCAATTTCTACGGCTAATTTAGTTTGACTAATCATCCCATACTACCTCTTCTCCCTTAAAAATAGGACCATCAATACAAACTCTCTTATATACATAATCATTTTGAAAGTTTTTTCTATCTTTCTTTTCAGCCACCTTTATTTTACAAACACATCCCAGGCAGGCACCAATCCCACAACCCATTCGTTCTTCTAAAGATACTTGAAGGTCAAAAGGAAAACCTGTACAAATTTTTACTACTTCCTTTAACATTGCTTTAGGTCCACAGGCAAATAATTGCTCCGGTAAATAATCTTTTTTTTGTAAATTTTTCTTTAATAAATCAGTAATCAAACCTTGATCCGAGTAACTTCCATCCTCAGTTATTACTTCTACTTCTGCCCCGCATTTTTTAAAAGCTTCTTCTCTTATGATCAAATTTTTGGTTAAAGCACTGATTAAGACCTTTACCTTTTTACCCATTTTTACCCCTTCTTCTGCCAGAGCTAATAGAGGCGCTACTCCCATTCCTCCTCCTACTAACATTATGGATTTACTTTCTAAATTTAGGTTAAAGCCATTACCTAAGGGACCCAAAATGTCTAGATATTCTTCTTCTTTTCTCTGACTTAAAATTTTGGTACCTTCTCCTACTACTTGAAACAAAATATAGGCTTCACCTTTTTTCTTGTCTATTCGATGCAGGCTGAAAGGACGGCGTAAGAGGGGATAGTTATTTTCACTACACTGGATATGAATAAATTGACCGGGAATGGCTGATTGAGTAAGTAACGGTGCTTTTAACTTCAAGAGAAAAATATGAGGCACTAACTCCTGTTTAGAAATAATCTTAGCTTTAAGCTTAGTATGAATTAGATTCACCTACTTTCTGCAAAAAGGAATTAATAATCTTTTAAAACAATATTTTCAAGAAAAAAATATGTTAAGTGTTTTTTACTACCAAACCGACTTTATCTAAATTGTCTACTTCCTTTAATTGCACTTTTACTATTTCTTTCTTGGAAGTAGGGATATTTTTACCGATATAATCAGCTCGGATAGGTAATTCTCGATGTCCTCTATCAATGAGCACCGCTAATTGAATCATTAAAGGTCTTCCTAAATCCATTATGGCATCCAAGGCTGCCCTTACTGTTCGACCAGTGTAAAGTACATCGTCAACTAACACTACTTTTTTTTGTGCGACATCAAATGGTATTTCAGTTTTAAGAACTAAAGGCTGACGGGCTACCAAGGACAAATCATCTCTATACAAAGTGATATCCAGGGTACCAACTGGAATTTCTTTATTTTCTATTTTTTGTATCTCCTCAGCTAATCTTAAGGCTAAATAAACTCCTCTTGTTCTTATTCCAATTAGTACCAAATCCTGTACTCCCTTATTCCTTTCTACTATCTCGTGAGCCATCCTTACTAAGCTTCTTTTAATTTCACTTTCTCCCATTATCACTGTCTTTTCTTTTAAACCCATCCTTTACCTTCCTTTCTTCCTTTTTAGAAATTTTAATTTGAAATGCAATAAAAAACCCCTTATCAGCCTTTTCGGCCTGATAAGGGGCTAACCTGATTCCTTATCAGTCTCACAGGGCTGATGTTAAAGGAAATCCTCTTTTTTATTTACTTTATTATAATAATCTTAACAATTTACACGAATTAGTTCAAAGAATAAGATTATTTTCGTTATATTATCTTAAATTCTTTCCCAAGTCAAATAATTTTTTTACTTTTTAACTCTATAATACTTTTTTGTGATTGAAATTTATTCAACTTTTTTAATGTTTATCTTTGCACCAGTTTTAACTTGTTGGAAAGTTTTCGGATCACCAATTATCTTACCAAAAACATTTACTGGACTAGCTGCTCTAATTTGATTACCATAACTAACTGGAGTCATTCCAAAAAAGATACAGAAGGCTTGTCCTGGTGGCCAATATCCCAGATCTCCCAAAGAAACAACTTCACTGGCATCCTCTTCTAAATCAATCTTCTCTCCAATGGAGAAATATATTTCATCCCCCCAGGTATTAACTCTACCTTCTATGGGTAATAACTCCCAAATTTTTTCTGCTGTTTTACGATTATTTAACTCGGCTTCAACTTCCATATTATCTACTATTATTTTAATCTTTCTCATTTTCAAACTAACCCCCTCTTTTTACTTTTTCCGGTCATATAACTCTTTGGCTTTTTTAGCCAGATATTCGGCAGTTAATCCAAATACCTTTAGTAATTCCCAAGGGGCACCAGAAAGACCAAACTCGTCATTTACACCAATCATATCAAAGAGGAATGGAGTATTATAGAACTTCCCAGTAGCAATAATTCCTGCTACAATATTGCCAAACCCACCTTTTTGATGTTCCTCAGCAGTAAGAATAACCCCAACTTCTTGGGTTGCTTTTAAAATTGCCTCTTTATCTATAGGTTTAACAGTATGCATATTTATTACTCTCGTTTCTAGATTGTATTCCTTTTTTAGAATATAAGCTGCTCTCATTGCTTCTGCTACCATTGGCCCACAGGCAATAATGGCGATATCTTCTTTTTCATTCTGGTATTCAGTGCTCAATTTTGTTTCAAAAGCCTCCACAAAGTTTTCCTTTTCTTCTCGGAAACGAATGACATTGGCAATACCAAATTTATATGGAGTATCTTCTTGAGAAATAACTGGAGTAGCTTCACGTGCATAGCGAATTACTGCTGGCCCTGAAATTTTTGCTACGGCAATAGTGCCTTTTTTGGTCTCCAGAGAATCAGCTGGAACTATAAGATGCATATGGGGCAAATAATACATATTACTAATTTCTTCCAGAGCTTGATGAGTAGCACCATCTGGACCAACTGACAACCCCCCATGAGCATTAGCTATCTTAACATTGAAATTATTATAACAAAGAGTAGTTCTGATCTGATCCCAATTTCTACCGGTAATAAAAACTCCGTATGAACCTATAAACCCAATTTTACCTTCCTTGGCAAAACCAGCAGCTACTGAGGTCATATTCTGTTCGGCAATACCCATCTCAAAAAAACGCTCTTTCCTCTCTGGATGTTTAGCATAGAATTGATCCATCTTTATAGAACTTGTAATATCTGCACCAAAAGTAACTACCTCCGGTGATTCACCTAATTCCTCAATAGCAGCCCCAAAACCAAAACGAGTTGGAATCATTTTAACCTTCATTATCTCTTGACTATTCCACCAGTAATTTTTACTGAACTTAGGCATTGCTTGCTCCACTTTTCGGTTTACTTCCTCTTGGTAAGTACAAGCTATCTCCATTAATTTATTTACTTTTATCTGGTCAAAGCCAGGTGCCTTAATATCCTGTAAGGCTTTTTCTAATGATTCTTTACCAGTTAAACCATCCTTCGGGCAAATTCCGTGATAACCCACTACATTCTCTGCAAAAGAAACCTCTTTACCCTTGATAGTATGGGCAATAATAACAGTGGGTTTCTCCTTTATTTTTGTTGCTTTATCCAAGGTATCTAAAATATCTTTCATATTATGTCCGTCAGTTTCCAATACCTGCCAGCCAAAAGATTGCCATTTGGTATTTAAATCTTCCAGTCTCATTACTTCTTCTGTATGACCATCAATCTGCAATCGATTACGATCAACAATTGCAATAAGGTTATCTAACTGATAATGGGAAGCAGACATAATAGCCTCCCAAACCGAACCTTCATCTAACTCTCCATCTCCTAAGATACAATAGACTCGGTAATTTTTCTTTTCTAAACGGGCATTTAAAGCACAACCCACCGCTACTCCTAACCCCTGACCAAGAGAGCCACTGGATAATTCGATTCCAGGGAGTTTAAAACGGTTGGGATGTCCTTCAAACCCAGACCAGAGTTTTCTAAGTTTCACTACTTCTTCAACAGGAAAATATCCTGCCATGCCCAGGGAAACATATAATGCAGGGGCCTTATGTCCAACTGACCAGAATACACGATCACGTTCTTCCCATTCCGGATTACTTGGATCATGTCTGATGTATTTTAGATATAAAGCAGCTGCTATGTCCATTATCGAGAGTGTTCCTCCGGTATGGCCAGAGCCTGCTGCAGTGATAGCTACCATATTATAAGCTCTCATTTCTTTTGTTTTTTCTATTAGTTCTTCAATCGAATAGTCCTTTTTTATTTTTCCAGTCTTTGAATCAATAATTGGCATCTTTTCCTCCTTAAAAATTTTTACCAAAAAAATAGATATTTATTTAATTACTACACTCTTGCCCAAGCTTCTTTTAGAGTTCTCTTGGCATTAGCAATCACAATTTCTGAAGATTCCCCAGGTAAGGGTTTAACTTCAAAGCTTAAAAATGGTGGATTATCTGAATTTAAATAACCAATTTCCAGGAGCACTCTCAAATATTCAATTAACTCCTCAACATCATTTTCTCCACCTTTTATTCCAAAACGTGGATGTTCATCTCCATAACCAATCTGGTTTTTATCCTTCATAATACAATTACCCATATGGGCATGAACTAGAAAATCTTTAATCGGTAAGATGGCTTCTCGCGCAGATTCGCCTAAAAGGGGAAGATGAGATAAGTCCACCATTAGTCCAAAATTGGTAAATTCTTTTTTCACTTCCTGAGCAAATTTTTGAGCTAACTTAGCTGGACCAATCAGGCATTTCTTGTCCACCTCCTGATCAAATACCTCTAAAGCAATCATAAGATCCCCTTTAGATTGAGCATAAGCACAAATCTCCTTAGTAGAAGAGATAAGTAAATCCAGGGCTTGTTCTCTCTTATTCTCACCAGGGTCTTTTCCACTTAAAAATCCTAGACCCCTTGCTCCCAACTCATAAGCTTCATCAATACCCTCTTTTACCTGTTGAACTGCTTTTTTTCTCTCTTCTTCCTCAAAAGAATTAATATCTAGTTTATTAACCAACAACCTTGGTTGAGCTCCATAAGCTACAAATAAATGGCTGGCTTCCAGTAAATCTTTAGCCTTACCTCTTATTTCAGGGTCTTTCATCCAGGTTACTTCTACCGCAGTAAAAAAATCATCTTCGGCAATCTTCTGTAAAGTTTCCAGGATGGGGCCTTCCCCTTTCATAACCTGAGGATAAGCCATAAAATGAATAATCCCAACTTTCATAAATTTATAGATTGATTCCTGCATAGTAGACCTCCCTTTCTTACTCAGTAATTTAATTTGTTAATTTACTCTATAAAAAATTAATATATTTTACAAATATATTTTTATTATTATTCTCCTTTATCCATTAAGTAATCAATTGATTGCAAAAATATTATTTTCAAAAACATTTTAAGTCTTTTTAGAAAATATTTAATAGTTATTTACTTACTCTTTAAGCATATCCTTTCCCACACCAGATAAATGAAAATACATCGCTTTGCGAGCAGACTTTTCATCTCTATTTTTTATTGCTTCTACAATGGCTGCATGCTCTTTTAGATATTTTTCTGGATAACCAGGTAGGTTCCAGGTCTTTTTTTTCATATTAACCCATAATCTTTCTTTTAAAAGATCACATAAATTGAGCATAACAGAAAATAATAAATTATTATGTGCAGCCTTGGCAATATTAATATGAAATTCTCGATCTATCTCCATCATTTTTGGAATATTTCCAAGTGCTTCTTTCATATTATTCAAGGAAAGCTCAATATTGGCTATATCCTCTGACGAACATTTTTTACTGGCTAAGCCAGCAATCTCTGTTTCTACAACTTTTCTTGCCTCTAATAATTCAAAAGGGCTTTCTTCTTGTTCTAATTCTAAAATCTCATGTTCATAAAAAACAGAAGATAAGTTATTATCTTTAATAAAGTTCCCTTTTCCTACCTTTCTTTCAGCTATGCCCAAAATCTCTAATGCACTCATAGCTTCCCTTACTGAAGGGCGAGAGGTACCAAATTGTTTTGCCAGTTCTTGTTCAGGAGGGAGTTTATCACCAGGTTTTAACTTGCCCTCTTTGATAAGATCTCTGATTTGCTCAACAATTTTAATATATACTTTTTCTGGTTTAATTTTATTAAAAATTTTCATCCACCTATCCTTTTTTAAATATTTTAAGACCCTTTATTTTTATTTATATTATATATATTGTCATACAATATTACAATATTATTATATAAATAACTATTACCATTGTCAAATCTTTTCTTACTTGTTCGTGTCAACAACTTGTGGGTACTTTTCCTTACCTCAAAAATTAGGGAAATTAATTCAAGTTACAGAGTAAGCGATGATAAGTAAATTCTAACAGTAAAATGAGCATAATAATAGCAATACATTCTAATGATACACTCCTATATCTTTTTGTTCATCATTTAATTAATGAATACTAACTAGCTCCTTTAATTGTTTCACCCAGCCTCTGTCCTGGTGGGGACCTACCAATACCGGAAGAGAATACTGTTTATCATATTTATCCTCTTTTGACAGGTGAACTTCTTCTTGAGGTTTAATTTGTTTGAAGATCAGCTCCTCCTCTTTGATAGGCCAGAAGTCATCCCAGTCATTCTTTGGCTAAATTCAGAGCTACGGAAGGGCTCCAGCTCATGCCTCTTTTTTTGAAGCG
>DJVR01000006.1 GCA_002441285.1 Candidatus Atribacteria bacterium UBA6251
TTACAGAAAATATAGCACAGACTCTTAAACTTAGGATAATTAATATACTATATTGTATACAGTATAATATATTTTAAAAATAATATATCATAATAAATTAAGAAGTCAACCTTTTGAAAAATTTTTTTTTATTATTTTTTAATTTTTTATAAAATATTTTTGTAATAAAGGATAAAAAACTATGGAAATGAATAATAAAATAATAGTAGTATTAATTTAACTTTGTAAAAGTTGATAGGCCTTTTGAATGGACTCTTCTACCTTGTTTAAAGAGGTCCCTCCATAAGAATTCTTCATTTTAACAGATTCTATTGGTCTTAATTTTTCTAAAACATCAGTATCAAAACCAGAATGAAAAGACCTTAACTCAGAAAGGGTTAAATCTTCCAAATCCTTCTTTTTTTCCAGACAATAAAGGACAATCTTTCCTACTAATTTATGAGCCTCTCTAAAAGAAAGGTCTTTTCTTATCAGGTAATCTGCTAGTTCAGTAGCCGTAGAAAAATCTCCTCTAGTAGCACTTTCCATCCTTTCTTTATTTATCTGCATAGTTTCTATCATTTTACTCATTAAAAAAAGCGATTTTTTCAAAGTTAAAATTGTATCAAATAAAGGCTCTTTATCTTCCTGCAAGTCATGGTTGTAAGCTAAAGGCAAAGCTTTTAGCATAACCAAGACATTGATTAAATTCCCATAAATTCTACCAGTTTTACCTCTGATTAATTCTGCGGCATCAGGATTCTTTTTCTGAGGCATAATACTACTTCCTGTACAGAAAGATTCATCCAGTTCAATAAAACCAAATTCCTGAGAAGACCATAAGACTAATTCCTCCGCTAATCTACTCAAATGCATCATTAAAATAGCCGATTGAGATAAAAATTCTACAATAAAATCCCGATCACTTACCGCATCTAAGCTATTCTCCGAAATTGTATCAAAACCAAGTTCTTTAGCTACTAAATCTCGATTAATAGGTAAAGAAGTTCCAGCAAGAGCAGCTGAGCCTAGAGGAAGAATATTTATTCTTTGATATAAACCCTTTATTCTACTCTTATCTCGTTCAAACATATAAAAATAAGCCATTAAATAATGAGAGAAGAGAATCGGTTGAGCATGCTGTAAGTGAGTATAACCTGGCATTATTACGCCTAAATTCTTTTTGGCTATTTTTAAAATAGATCCTTGTAAATCTTTTATAAGCTTATTTAGATTTATCACCTCTTCTTTTAAATACATTCTCTCATCTAGAGTTATCTGATCATTTCTACTGCGGGCAATATGTAATTTACCAGCTATCTCACCAATCTTTTCTTTTAATTTATTTTCTACCCAGGTGTGAATGTCTTCAGCTTGATGGGATAAAATTTTTAGCTTTTTATCTTCTATTTCTTGTAAAATTTTTTGTAATCCTAGAATTATTTTTTCACTCTCTTCACCAGTTATAATTTTACATTCTCCTAACATTCGAGCATGGGCAATACTACCCAAAATATCATATTTTACTAATTTCTGATCAAAAGAAAGGGAAGAAATAAATCCCTCCATTTCTTGATTAATTTTCTTTTTAAACCTTCCTCCCCATAACTTTTCCATTATGCTCACCTCTCTATTTATATCTTGCCTAATTGATTGATTTACCAATTATATTTACCAATTAATTATCTATTAAATTTTCTAAAAAATATTACATTCGCCTTAATCCTCTCTCCCTAAGGAGGAGGAGATTAAATTATTTAGGGCGTATAATTATACGCCCTTCTCTTTTTTTTGCTTGCTTAGATTAAATAACCAAGAGGAATAAAATCATTTAACTTCCTTCTCTTTTTTTCTTCTTAATAATTTTACCTCAATAATTATTCTATTTTTATACTATAATACTATTTCTCTACTATAATACTAATACTAAACTTTAAATTTTATAATTATTTGTTTTTTTTATTTACCGAATGATAAACTTTTGTAGGCAATCCCCATAATTCGATAAATCCTTTGGCATAATCTTGATTAAATGTATCCCCTTGATCATAAGTAGCGAGATTAAAATCATAAAGAGAATTTTCAGATTTTCTTCCCACTATTTCACAGCTCCCCTTAAATAGTTTCACCCTAGAAATCCCGGTAACCTTATCTTTAATCACAGCAATAAATCCATCTAAGGCTTCTTTTAATGCGGAATACCATAAACCATAATAAGTAAGTTCAGCATATTTCTGAGAAATTATTGGTTTAAAATGGGATAATTCGCGAGGATAGATTAATCCTTCTAAAGCTTGGTAAGATTTTAATAAGATTGATGCTGCTGGACATTCATAGATCTCCCGCGATTTTATTCCTACCAGTCTATTTTCTACCATATCTACCCTTCCTATACCATTCTCTCCACCAATTTTATTTAAATTTAAGATTAAATTTACAAGCGATATTTTTACCCCATTAATACTTTGAGGTACTCCTTTCTCAAAATATATCTCTAAATACGAAGGTTTATCTGGCGCATCTTCTGGATTAGTGGTCCATTCATATACTCCCTTTTGTGGTGGCTCTTCCCAAGGATCTTCTAATACCCCGCATTCTATAGATCTACCCCATAAGTTCTGATCCACACTATAAGGATTATCTAAATCTACTGGGATGGGAATCTGGTGTTGATTAGCATATTCGATCTCCTCTTCTCGAGTAAATCCCCATTCCCTAGCTGGCGCAATTACCTGTAAGTTTGGATTTAGAGCAGCAATAGATACTTCAAATCTTACCTGATCGTTCCCTTTCCCGGTACATCCATGGGCAATTGCCTCAGCTCCTTCTTTTTCGGCCAAATCTACTAACAATTTTGCAATCAATGGTCTCGAATAGGCAGTAGCTAAAGGATAATTGGATTCATAAACTGCTCCTGCCTGTAATCCTGGTAAAATATATTGATATGCAAATTCTTCTTTAGCATCTACAATATAAGATTTACTCGCCCCAATCTTGAGCGCTTTATCTTTAACGTATTGCAAATCACTGTTTTGACCTACATCTACGGTTACCGCTATTACTTCTTCGGCATATTCTTCCTGTAACCATTTTATTGCAACCGAAGTGTCCAATCCTCCAGAATAAGCTAAAATTACTTTTTTAAATTTTTTCATTTTTTCTCCTTTATGTAAAAAAAAGTGCCAGGCACTTTTTTTTACATCTGCTTAAAAATTTTTTCTAATACATCTATTAAATAATCAATTTCTTTTTCTTTTACAATGAGGGGTGGGAGAAAACGAAGTACTTTCTTAGAAGTACAATTAATCAGAAAACCTTCCTCTAAGCATTTATTTACTATTTCACCACCATCTTTATACAATTCCATACCAATCATCAATCCCAATCCTCTAATTTCTTTAATTTGATCAGGATATTTTTCTTTTAATTCTTTTAATCTATTTTTGAAATATTCTCCTTTCTCTAGACATTTTTTTACTAATCCTTCTTCTTCTAAAACATTCAAATTAGCTAAGGCAACCGCGCAAGCCAGAGGATTACCCCCAAAAGTAGTACCATGATCTCCAGGCTGGAAAGAAGAGGCAATCTTATCTTTAGCTATTAATGCACCAATGGGTATGCCCCCACCTAAAGATTTAGCTATAGTGATAATATCTGGTTCTACCCCAAAATGTTGATAAGCAAACATTTTACCAGTTCTTCCTAAACCACACTGAATCTCATCGAAGATAAGTAGTATATTTTTCTCTATGCATAATTCTTTAATTCCTTCCAAAAATTCTCTATTAGCAATATAAACTCCCCCTTCTCCTTGAATTGGTTCAAGAATGATAGCAGCTACTTCCGAATCAATAGCTTCTTTTATTGAATTCAAATCATTAAAGATGGCTTCTTTAAATCGAGGTAAGATAACTAGATAATCTTTTTGATACTTGTATTGTCCGGTAGCAGCTAAAGTAGCAATGGTTCTTCCATGAAAAGAATTTTTCATGTAAATTATTTTGAATTTATCTTCTCCCTGATTTTTAAAATACTTAATGGCAATTTTAATTGCCCCTTCATTCACTTCCGCTCCACTATTTCCAAAAAAGACTTTATCTCCACAGGATAGTTCTACTAACTTCTGGGCTAATTTTATTTGCGGTTCATTATAGTAAAGATTAGAACAATGAATTAGCTTTCCCGCTTGCTCTTTAATAACCTTAACCAATTTAGAATGACTATAACCTAGATTATTGACTGCAATACCACCGACGAAATCATAATATTCCTTTCCCTCCATATCCCAAACCGACATTCCTTTCCCGTGCTTTAAAACCATCTTTGGTCTGGAATAAGTCTGCATCAAATATTTCTTTTCTTGTTCAATTAATTCTTCGGTATTCATAATTTTAAACCCCTTTTCTTTCTATAATTTTTTACTCAATTTGGATTTCAAAATGAGCACCCCATTATTATCTACAAGTCGGTATCTTTAAATTGTAATTTCAGTCCCAATTCCGCTATCGGTAAAAATTTCCAATAGAATAGAATGAGGACGGGTTCCATTTAAAAAATGTACCTTACTTACTCCCCCGGAAAGAGCTTGAATAGCCGACTCTACCTTTGGTATCATCCCCTTCTGGATAATCCCTTTATTAGTTAATTCTTGCGCCTCTTCTATACTCAAACTACTAATTAAAGTAGAGGAATTAGAAGGGTTCATAAAGATTCCATCTACATCGGTTAAATAGATTAGTTTTTCTGCTTTAACTGCAATGGAAATTTGGGCTGCCACAATATCTGCATTAATATTGTATCTAACTCCTTCGTAACTTACCCCTATGGTTGCAATTACAGGAATATAGTCTTTTTCTAAAAGAAGAGTTAATATTTCAGGATTTACTTTTTCTACTTCACCAACCAATCCTAGTTCCTTTACAGGATGTTTTTGCACCATTAAAAGCTGAGCATCCTCTCCACTTAAGCCTATTCCTTTTACTTTATTTCCTGGACCCCCTGAAATAATCAAGTTTATTTCTGCAACTAAACGAGTATTAATCTTCCCACTTAAGACCATTTCGGTAATTTCCATCGTTTCCTGATCAGTTATCCTCAAACCATTCACAAATTGAGGGACTTTATTCCTTTTTTTCATTTCTGCAGATATTTCTGGTCCTCCTCCGTGAACAATAATCGGCTTCATTCCCACGTACTTTAAAAGGATAATATCTTCAATAATCTTTTTCTCTAATCCTTCATCTTGCATAGCACTCCCTCCATACTTTATAACTACCGTTCGATTCCAAAATTTTTTAATATAAGGAAGCGTTTCTAAAAGAATTTCTCCTCGCTTATCTAAATCATTTTTCATTGCATAAATACTCCTTTGATTTAAATTTACCAATTCTACAAATTACCGATTTATTGATTTATAGTTAAAATTTTTCAATTTCTAAACAGCAGAATATAAAATAAATCGAACTCCTCTTGGTGGCTTATCAACAATTACTTATCACTCATTACCATACTTCTACTAACTATACTTAGTATTTATCTTCACATAATCATATGTTAAGTCACATCCCCAGGCAGTTGCTTTCTCTTTTCCTCTTTTCAAATCAATAACTATTTTAATCTCTTCAGATGAACTTAAGTATTGATGTAATTCCTGACGTGAAAATTTTAAAGGCTGTCCATTTTCTACAATCTTTTCCTTTAAATAAAGATCCACTTTTTCTGGATCTACCTCTACTCCGGAATATCCTACTGCTGCTAAAATTCTTCCCCAGTTCGGGTCTGCCCCAAATAGAGCAGTCTTTACTAAAGGTGAATTAATTACTGCTTTAGCCACTCTTTTTGCCTCATCAAATGTCATAGCATTTTGAACTTCTATTTCCATCATTTTGGAAGCCCCTTCACCATCTTTAACAATACATTTAGCTAAGTATTCCCCTACACAATGTAAAGCCTGGAAAAATTTCGAATAA
This sequence comes from Candidatus Atribacteria bacterium UBA6251, assembly GCA_002441285.1. Lineage (GTDB taxonomy): Bacteria > Atribacterota > Phoenicimicrobiia > Phoenicimicrobiales > Phoenicimicrobiaceae > UBA6251. Next base: position 5,949 of record DJVR01000006.1, read on the forward strand.
TTAGAATCTTTTTCAATAATAGTCGGGTTTCCCGCTAGGCCATTAGCCATTACAATAACCATATCATTGGTACTGGTATCTCCATCTACACTAATCATATTAAATGTTTTTGCCACTACCTTCTGTAAAGCTTCTTTAAGCAACTCTTGGCTAATTGAAATATCTGTGGTAATAAAAGCTAACATAGTAGCCATATTCGGATGGATCATTCCTGAACCCTTAGCCATTCCGCCAATTCTTACTTCTTTATCATCCACTTTGAAATTTAAAGCGATTTCTTTTTTGGTAGTATCTGTAGTTAGGATGGCTTCTGCAGCTTCCTTACCGCCTAAATCGCTTAGTTTTGAAATAGCTTCTTTTAAGCCCTTTTTTATCTTCTCTAAGGGTAAAAACTCTCCTATTTTGCCAGTAGAAGCTATGGCAATATACTTATGATCAATAGATAATCCTTCTGCCACATAATCTACCATTTTTCTAGCATCCTCCAATCCCCTCTGTCCAGTACAAGCATTGGCTATTCCACTATTAATCAAAATAGCTTGAAGCTTACCCTCTGATTTAATTAAATTGTCTTCGGTTACTATGAGGGGAGCGGCTTTAAATTTATTAGTAGTATATACAGCAGCTGCTTCTGCTAATTTTTCTGAATAGATTAAAGCTAAATCTTTTTTGTTTAACCTAATCCCACATTTTAATCCACTTGCTTTTATCCCCTGAGGGTAAGTTATCCCCCCAGAAATTATTTCAAAATCTTTATTTACAATAATTTTTTGCATTACTAAACACCTCTTTTATTAATCATTTTATCTTGGTCGATCATCTTAATATTGGAAAAATTCAATTAAAATTCCAGACCGCAATTTTCTGGAAAATCGTTCATGATATTCATATTCTGTACTGCTTGACCAGCCGCGCCTTTAACTAAATTATCAATAGCTGAAATAACTTTTATCTGCTCTGTCCTTTTGTCTATTCTAAATCCGATATCACAATAGTTGGTTCCTATAACAAATTTTAATTCTGGTAAATTTGGGGGTTCAAAAATCCTGATAAATGGTGCATTCTGAAAGAATTGTTTATAAATTTCTAAGATTTCTTCTTCCCCCTTTATTTTCTTTAAAGTTAAATAACAGGTCGATAAAATCCCTCGATTAAGGGGAAGAAGGTGGGGAGTAAAGGAAACCTTTATGGATTTGCCTTTTTCTAAATCTTCTTTTCGAAAATAAATTAATGCTAATTCTTGTTCAATTTCAGGAATATGATTATGACCAATAATTTTATATGCTTTGAAATTTTCGTTGCATTCAGAAAAATGAAGATCAAAAGATAATTTTCTTCCCGCTCCGCTAGTACCAGACTTGGAGTCAATAATTATTCCTTTTCTCTCGACTAGATGGTATTTCAATAAAGGCGCAATTCCTAAAATTATACTGGTAGGATAGCAGCCTGGATTAGCAACAAAACAACTTTGCTTTATTTTGGAAGCATAAATTTCTGGTAATCCGTAAACCGCTTTAGTTAAAAATTCTTTACTCTCTGGAAAATGGTTTTTCTTATACCATTCCTGATATACTAGAGGATCTTTTAATCGATAATCTGCACTTAAATCGATTATTTTTAGATCTTCTCTTTCTTGAAATAATTTTGGAACTATCTCCAAAGAGACTGTATGGGATACAGCAGTAAAAATAAGATCAGAATCTCTCGCCAATAATTTTGGATCAAAATCGATCAATTTTCGATCTATTTTGCTTAAGAATTCAGGATATATTTCTGCAATACTCCTATCTTTATAAGAAGAAGAAGTTAGATGAATAATTTCAACCCAGGGATGTTTAATTAATATTTTCATCAGTTCTTTTCCAGCATAACCAGTTGCGCCAATAATACTAACCTTTATTTTCTTCAACTTGCTATCACCTCTTCATTTTTAAATAAAAAAATCTCGTCCTTTTTAATCTTTTCTCGATTAAATCAAGGACGAGATATTAAAAACATCTTCCCGTGGTGCCACCCAATTTGAGTAAATAATTATCCCCCTGAAATGTAAAAAAAAGTGCCTGGCACTTTTTTTTACATAAAAAAAATCTCGTTCCCTTGATAATCTTAGTTATCATTAAGGGACGAGATTTGATTCTCGTGGTGCCACCCAGGTTTGGATAAATTATTTACCCCACTCATTAAAAGTACTTTAAAGGTTACCAGCCAATATTTACCTTTTGAGGTTCTCTTTTCAATTATTTCCCTCAAGATACTTTCACCATTTAGTATCTTTCTCTGTAAATTATTGGGAGATAATTTACTTTTCCTCATTAATCTTTATTTTTTAACATTTGTATTATACTAAATTATTATTTCCCATTTGTCAAATTTTTTTAAAATATTATTTAATAATCAAAATTTTCTCCATCAACTTAATTATATTACTTCATAATTTTCTTTTCATCTTCAATATTTTATTTCTTAGCTGATTCTTTTAGATGAGATTCAGTAAAAAAGCTCACTCATTTTGCTAAATTATCAACACTCGATAAAATTCCTTTTCTAAGATAATTCTTTACTTTAAAATTTTAATTTTAAATACCCTGCTAAGCCTCAATTAAGATTCTTTTTTTATCTTTTATTCATAGATTTTTAATTAATTATTGACTTTCGACCGACTGGTCAGTTATAATATAAAAGTTAATAATCTTGACATTGATGAGAGGATCTAAAACTAAATGATGCAAAAACTTGCTAATTTTATTACCAAATTTGCCTGGCCAATACTTTTAACCATCATTACATTAACTATTTTAGCCGGAGTGCAACTAAAAAATCTTAAATTTGAAGATGATATTACTAAATATATACCTGAAGATGACCCAGAAATAATATTTTATAACCAAGTAGTAGAAAAATTTGCTGGCTCCCAATCAGACATGGGAGTAATCGCTATAGAATATGAGGACCTTTTTCAAATAGAAAATTTACAATCTATCAAAAACATTGTAAACGAATTAGATAAAGCTCCCTATATTAAATCAGTAACTTCTTTTTTAAATATGCCAGAAATAATAAGTACCGAATTTGGTCTGGAAGTAAAAGACCTAGTAGAAGTATTCCCGGAAAATGAGAAAGAAGCAAAAGAATTAAAAGAATCCTTGTTAGAAAATAGCCTGGTACAGGGTAAGTTTATCTCCCCAGATGGAAAAGCAACTTTAATAATGATTGAACTTAGAAAAGGAATGGAGGGGAAAGAACTTAAAGATAATTTAACTAAAATAGTAGACTCTCAAAAAGGAGATGCCATTCAAGTGCATTACTCTGGGCTACCCTTAGTTAGTTTAGAAATAGAAGAGAGTTCCCGAGATACTATGAGATTAAGTATTATCGCCTTAATTTTAATGCTTTTTATTCTATATTTTTGCTTTCGGAGTATTCGAGGAGTTTTAATGCCCCTAATCGTTGCTTTTTTGTCTTCATTGTGGGTTTTAGGACTAGTAGCTTCTACTGGCCGAAGCGTTACAATGGTAGCTGCTACTTTGCCACTATTAATGATCGCCTTAGCCACCGCTTATGGGATACATTTTATAAGCCGTTATTATGAAGAAAGACATAATTATGAGCCACTTAAAGCAGTCCAAATGACAATTCAAGATACTTTTGTTCCTATACTTATGAGCGCTCTTACTACTATGGCGGGATTTCTATCCCTGTCTGCAGCCATAGTAAGACCTGTTACTGAATTTGGTATTTTTTCTACTATGGGAATGTTTTTCGCCTTCATCTTAGCAATATTCTTCCTTGGTTCATTTTTTAAGCTTTTTTACCCGCGCAAAATTCATAAAAAATTCTCTTCTGAAACCAAAGATGTAATTAGCCTATTGTTGAATAAAATATTTCATTTGGTAACAGAAAAAAAGAAGACAGTTATTATTATAATATTACTTATATTAATAGGTGTTATTGCCTTTATACCTCAGGTCAAATCTAATTCCTCTATGGAATCAAGATTGGGAGAAAACAATCCGATTACCGAAACTCTAAACTACTTTAAAGATAAATTTGGAGGAGTAGATACACTCTATATTTATACCCAAGCAAATAACGTAAAAAATCCATATGTTTTAAGAGTGATTAAAAAGATAGAAGATTTTTCAGAAAGACTTCCCTCTCTAAAAGAGCCTTCATCAGTCAGTGATTTTTTAATTGATCTGAATGAGGCTATGGAAAATAAAAAAATAATTCCAGCCGATGAACAAAAAATTAATAATCTTTGGTTTTTTGCCCAAGGCAATGATTATGTTACTTCTATGGTTGGAGATAAAGATGAAGATACCCTGGTATCTATTAGGACAAAAGAAATGACTTCTGATGCTCTAGATTTATCTATTGCCAAAATAAGGGAATATATAGATACTGTACCTAAAAGAGTAAGACAGGTTGATTTGACTTTATTACAAGAAGAGGAACGGAAAAATTATTATCCCTATCTAGCTGAGGAAATTATTTTATCTCTTCAGGCTAAAGGTTTAGAAATTAAAGATATAGAAAGTCTTAAAAAAGAACTCGTCTTTTTAGCTGCCCAACCTGTTTCAGAGTTTGAAGACCATAGCAAGGAATTCATTGATAAAATTTTATCGCTTTCTTCTCTGGAAATTGAGGATTTAGGAATATCTAAAGAAGACATTTATCCTCAACTTGCTGCTTATATCCAAAATAATCTACCAGCAGATACCTTTATAAATAAATTGATTAATGAATTGAATTTATCGGAAGATGATGCTTTATACTTACAAGAAATATTAGAAGATTCTCGGAAAATGGCTCAAGAAGCAGAAAAAATAAAAACTGTTCAATTAAAAACAGAAAAGATTATAGGTAAAAAATTAAGTGATGAAGAAAAGAATATTTTATGGTATCTACTCGATGATATAGTTTATATTCCCGATGATAATGGAGATATCAAAGTTTCTTTTCAGCTTAGTGGAACTCCAGTAATTACTGACCGGATAAATAATAGTTTATTCAGAGGACAGGTAAAAAGTATGCTTCTTGCTTTCTTGATGGTATTTGCCATGCTGGTAATTCAATTTAAATCACTAAAAATAGGATTATATGCCATAATACCCATTGTTTTAACTATAATTACTGCAGTAGGTGCGATGGGTATCTTCCAGATTGATTTAAATGTCGCTACTATGATGGTAACTAGTATTGCCATAGGAGCAGGAATAGATTATACCATTCACTACGTCTCTCGATATAAAATTGAATTGAAAAAAAAGAATAAGAAAAATGCCCTAAAAGCAACTTTAAATGGAACTGGGAAAGCAATAATCTTTAATTCTCTGTCTGTTGCAACAGGTACTTTCGTGCTCAGCTTCTCCAGTATTAAAATGATGGGAGCCTTTGGTCGATTAATCGGAAGTGTAATGATTGTAAGTGTTATATATACTTTATTACTTCTTCCCATATTATTAGATAAAGTCGATTTTAAAACCAAAAAGGAGGTAAAATAATGAAAATAAGAAAATATTTTTTAATGATTATCGCTATTGTTCTACTTTTTTCTAATCTAATAACCTCAAAGCAGGTAGAAGCAGAACAACTACTTACCGTAGATGAAATTATGGATAAAATGGAAGAGACAGCACCTGATTTTACTACCCAAAAAACTATTTCTGAAATGGTTATAATTGATGAAAAGGGGAATGAAGAAACCAGAAAAATGATAATGTTTTCCCAAAAAGAAGAAGATGACAAGACTAGTACCCTTATCCGATTCCTCTCTCCTAATTCAGTAAAAGGAGTAACCCTGCTCAATATTAACAATGGAGAAAAAATTTACCTCTATTTACCTGCTTATAATAAACCAAGAAGAATTGCAGGAGCTTCTAAGCAGGAAGAGTTTATGGGGACAGGTCTATCTTATGAGGATATGAGCATGGATTATCAGGACAAAGATTACACCAAAACTATATTAGAAGAAACCGAAAAGGAATTTAAAATTGAAGTTATTCCTCTTGGAGAAGATACTTCCTATAAAAAAATTATCCTCTGGGTGGATAAAGAAAAATTTTATTCCAAAAAAGTTGAGTTCTATGATGAGGTGGAAAATCTAACTAAAACATTAGAAATTCAGAAAATCGAAATTGATGAAAAGGGTAAAATCACTCCTTTAGAAATAGAGTTTAGTGATTTAGAAAACAAAAAGAAAACTAAGATTATCATCAAGGAAATGGAATACAATATAGATTTATCGTCAGACTTTTTTAGCCTTAGAACCCTTTCTAAACCAACACTTTAAAATTAATAAAATAAGACAGTAAGGACTTATAAAAAGAGGGAGAAAAAATAATGAAAAAAATTATAATTATTACGATAATTTTAATAATCTGTTTTCTTTCCAATTCCGTTTATGCTCTAGAATTTTCTGGTAATTTAACCTATTCAAGTAGTTATAGCCCTTTTTCCAAAGACTTAAGTAATAGTTTGAAACTAGAAATAAAATCTTTTCATAGTTTTACTGATCAAATTTTTCTAGAAGGAGATTTAGTGCTTAGATATACTGACCGATTTCTGGATCAACCTCTTTTTATAATGCCTAAAGAATTCTATCTCAGCACTTATGATCTTATACCTAAAGTAGACGCTAAAGCAGGAATATTAATCGAAAGCTGGGGCTCATCAGATATGTTCAGCCCTCTGGATAACTTCAATCCTTCACCCTTTGGTATATCCTTCACGGAAATATCTAATAAATTAGGGGTATGGGCAATTAATGCAAATTATTATATTGATAATACCACTTATCTGCAACTGGTTTATCTTCCTAATTTTGTGCCTAATCATTTAAATGAAGAATACGAAAAACAATTATATCTAGGAATTTTTGCCCCCCAATTTCAAGAACAAGGCTTAGAAATTAATTCTATTAATTTGACCCACCATATTCCCGATCAACCAGTATGGGGAGTAAAGATAGGAAAAAGTTTTTCTTCTTTTGATGCTTACTTGAGTTATTATAGAGGTTATTACTTAAATTCTTATCCTCAACAGGTGGAACCGATAATAAATAATTCTGGAATGAGTTTGAATGTAAACCTAAGTCATCCAAAACGAGATATTCTGGGCTTAGAATTTCAGGGAGACTTTCCAGGTATAGAGGGGGCAACTTTGAGAGGAGATATAGCTTATATTCTCCCCGAAGCCTGGATGCTCCAGGGCAAATATTTATTAAAAGATCCTTACTTCAAAATCACTCTGGGTGCTGATTATACAACCTCTTCTAATCTTTACCTAAATTTAGCTTATGTCTATGGACTTACTTATGAAGAGGGAACAGACTGTTCTTCTTACCTCTTCTTAAATGCAAACCAGGAATTAGACTATAGTAAATTTACTCCTCAGTATATAGGTGGAATAAGCTTGCAAGATGGTAGTATGTTACATTCTTTGGGATTCAATTATAATTTTTCGGATAATCTTTCTTTATCTCTTTCCTATCTATTAGTTATAGGAGAAAAAGATTCAAAATTCGGACAGGTAAAAAATAATGAAGGTCTATTTCTAATAGGGGAGTGGTCTTTCTGATGGAAAACATCCTTAAACGAAGAGAAATGATTCTAAAAGCTGCCCAGGAAACTTTTTTTAGAAAAAGTTTTTATGAAGCAACTATGGATGATATAGCTAAGCTATCAGGGATAAAAAAGCCTACTATTTATTATTATTTTTCTTCTAAGACAGATTTAGCTTCTGAGATTTTAGAAATATATATAAAAAAGACTTTTGATAAAATTAATGAGATTATCTCTGCCAATAAAGATATTAAAAAAAAGATAGAAATGTTGATTGACTATTATATTAACCTCTTGGAAGAAGATGCTAAAATTTTTATCGTTATGGAAAGAATATTTTTTGATTTTATGCAAAAAGAGGAAAGCAAAAATAAGATTAATGAGTTATATCAAAAACTACAAAATAAACAGAAAAAAACTGGTAAACTATTGGGAGAAATAAACTTAGTTTCGGGGGGGAAAATAAGGGGAGAATTATTTTTATTCTCTTTGATTGCTTCCCTAGGAAGGGTAATTTTCGAAAATACTTCCCAGGGTAAAAATACCAAAAAGGATGATCTTTTGAGTATTGGAGATATTTTTATCGCCTCAGTTCAATAAATTATTAATAAATAGTTAATTGTTATGAATAAAATAAATGGAAAAATTTTCCAGAAATGAAGTTTCACAATTTTTACTTTTTTCTTATTCTATACTAATTAAAAGAAGTAATTTTAGAGTATTATAATAATCAGCTATACTCATCATCTCTACCTGACTGTGAGTATATTTTACTGGAATACACAAAGGAATTGAATTTAATCCCGCTTCAAAAGCAGCTGCTGAATCAGTGCTTCCCCCAGTGGCAATCTCCTGAACTTTTATTGCATTTTTTTGTGCAATCTCTTTTATAAAATCCCTGAGCTTCAATGAAGATATTCCCTTTCTATCTGCTAACCTAATTACCGGTCCGTCCCCAGTGCGAGCAGGACTTTGATGAAAGTTTCCCCAGGGAAGATTACCTGCTGATACTGTATCTAAAACATAGATTTCATCAAAAGAATTTCGAGCAGTAAAAGCTTGTGCTCCGCGCAATCCAGTCTCTTCCTGAATAGTCCATACTAAGGTTATAGTATTTTGGGGAGAATTATGAAGGAATTCATCCAAAAGAAGCAAATTTAATACACACCCGACTCGATCATCAAGCGCCCTAGTAACAATATATTTTCCATCAATAATTGTAAAATCATTTTTTAATCTGGCTGGTAAGATGGGAATAATTCCTTTTCTCCTCGCTTCTTGATCATTTTCTACCCCAATATCTATATATAGGTCATCCCAATTCAATACTTTTTCTAATTCTTTATTCTTTGACAAATGAGGAGGTTTAAGTCCAATTATACCTTGAATTATTTCTCGTTCTGTTAATATTTCCACTACCCGATTATATACTCCTCTAACATCCCAACCACCTATAGGTTTAAACCTTAAATAACCATTTGTCTCTACATAATTTATCAAAAACCCAAGCTCATCCATATGAGCCATAAAAGCAATTCTTTTCCCTTTATTACCTATCGTAGTAAAAAGATTACCTACCCTATCTTCTTTAAATTCTACTTGTGGAAATAACTTTTTTATTTTTTCTTTTACAGGTCCTTCAAAACCACTTATACCAAAAGTATATACCAATTCTTTTAAAATCTTAATTTTATCCATTTTTCCTCCTAAAAACTTGTTTTACTGGAAAAGGTAAAATTGTTAGTTCGAATATAGGGAGCAACCGTGGAACCAACCCATCCTGCTTTGGCCTCTCTCTCTCGAGAGATTAGATCAACGGCTTTAAACATATCTATAACTGAAGTATTAAAACGCATATTTTTTATGGCTTTGCTTATTTTACCATCCTCCACCAGGAAAGTACCATCACGAGTCATTCCAGTCAATTGAGCACTCATAGGATTAAGTACATTAACATAGTGTAATCTAGATATTAAAATACCCCTTTCGGTACGAGAAATCATTTCATCTCGACTAACTGTACCTCCTTCCAGGGCTAAATTAAAAGGAAGTGCTCCCCAGGAAGCATCTTCTCCCGACAGAGTATTTCCGGTACATTTCTGGTTATATTTTAATGCGGTAAGGTAATCATATACTCCATCCCTCACTATACCCTTTTCAATAAGGTAAACTTTTTCCCTAGGGTATCCTACTACATCAAAAGGAATAGGTAAGGCTAATTCATCAAAAGGGTCATCAGCCAAATTTATTATATCTGGAAAAATCTTTTCATTTTCATAGTTACAGACAAAACTTTTACCTTCCTTAATAGCCTTACCATTAAAAGCCATATAACCTGTATAATTCAATATATCTGAGGTAGCTTCAGGAGAAAGAATTACAGTATAAATTCCTGGTTCAAGATCTATTTGTTCTGTATTTCTTAAACCAGTTTCTAGTAATTCATTAATTATACTATCCACCTTAAAATGGTTGATATCATAATCTAAAAAAGAAGCTTGAGCAGTAGAACCATCTTTAGTAATAACACAATTAAAATCTACTTTAGTATTTTTATCCAGGGCAAATAAACCTTTTGAGTTCCCTACCATCATTGTATTTTGTTCAGAACTAAAAGCTCCTGCTGCTTTAAATCCTTCCTGACCTACTCCTAAAATAATCTGTTTTACTATTCGAGCTTTCTTTTTAGGTGAAAGGTTTGCGGTATCTTTAGAATATTTACCCTGAATATTATAATTCTGATGAGGAATTAGACGATAAGTAAAATTTAAAGGAGGGACAATATGGGCAATATTAATTGCCTTTTGTAGCCCTTCAAATATAGCTGCCTTATCCAGGTTATCCACTCGTACTGATCCTATTCTATCCCCTATTATAACTTTTAAAGTTAAATGTAAGGTAGATTCTGCTACATTCTGATGAATATAAGATTCGGCAAATCTGGTCAATTCAAACTTTTCTTCAGTTAGAACTACTTCAAAATCATAACCTGGATTAATCTTCTCTTTAATCTTTTGAATTAATTCTTTACCTTGTGCTAATTCAATCATCTGGAAGCACCTACCTTTATTTTTCTAAATCGAGCTGGAGAGGTCCCGTGACCTACATGCATTAACTGCTCGGGTTGGCCTTTACCACAATTATTCACCCCCCAAACTCTCCAGTATTTCTGATCAGCTACTCCATCACAAGACTTCCAAAATTCAGGGGTAATTCCTTGATAGAAAGCATTTTTATACCATTTTCCAACCTTCCCGTTCTTAACCTCCCGCGCAATCTCTGTACCAAATTGGAAATTCAATCTTTTATCATCAATACTCCAGCTTTTATTACAATCTAAATATAATCCTTTTTTAATACCATCCAGAAGTTCATCCCATCCAAAATTTCCGGGTAATAGATTTATATTGGTCATTCTCACCAGAGGAATATGATTCCAACTTTGAGCTCGGGCAGCGCCATTGCTGGGAATTCCTAATTTAAAGGCATCTTCTCTAGAGGTTAAATAACCTACAAACTTACCCTGCTTAACTAAATAACTTCTAGAAGCTGGGACTCCTTCATCATCAAAACCAAAAGTACCTAGCCCTCCCGGTACCGTAGCATCTGCTACAATATTAACCTGTGAGCTTCCATAGGTAAAAGTATTTAACTTGTCTAAAGTTAAGAAGCTTCCTCCGGCAAAACTAATCTCTTTCCCCAGCACTCTATCTAATTCTGCCGGGTGGCCACAAGACTCATGAACCTGCAGAGCAAGTTGTGATCCTCCCAATACAATATCCATCACCCCTTCAGGGGCATAGGGAGCAACCAAAAGCTGGTTTGCTTCTTCAGCTATTCTTTCAGCATTTTTTAAAAGATCCATCTCTTCAATAAATTCATATCCTCGAGTGGCATAGTCACCATCAAAACTAGAAGGGTAGGAACGTCTTTGAAAATCTCTTTCTCCAATTGCATAGGCATTAATTCCTCCTCCTGATTCAAAAATGGTTTGTTCAATTTCAGATCCTTCCGTAGATATAAAAATCTTAAAAGTTTTAAAAAAATTTAAGACTCCTTCACTCTTTTTTACTTTATCTTTTAACATCGCTTTAGTAGATTTAACCAAAAGATCAATCTTTTCTGCTGAACTAACCTGAAAAGGGTCCTTATAGATAGGGGTAATATATTTATCTAACTGTTTATCCTGAGGGGCTAACTGGATATCATCTTTTTTACAAAGGGTAGAAGCTTGGGCTATCTTTAGTGCTTTTTCTGCTGTCTTTAATAAAATCTCTTCCCTTAGATCATAAGTAGAAGCAAACCCCCAAGCACCATTCGCTAAAACCCTTATTCCAACTCCTCGATCAGTGGAAAGATTATAGGAAGAAAGAATACCATTCTCTGCTACAATTTTCTCCTCCTCTAACTGAACGAATCTTATATCGGCATAAGAAGCTTTAGTCGATAACCAATCTAAAACATTTTTTAGTATCTTTTTCAATTCAATCGCCCTCCCTTTTCTTCAATAAAATAAAGGGTCCATTTATATATATTAAATCTAACTTATCATCTCTTTTTAATCGGGAAATCTCGGGAAAAATATTTTCCGCTAAATCTTGTTCGCTAAATTAATTTTTAATCTTCACTAAAATAGGATTAAATGTCTCCTAAGACAGCAATGGCTGCACCACCAACTCCAATATGTAAACTCAGAGCAGGAGAAGCTTCTACTATTAAGGGATGAGGCGCTTTTTCAAAACTTAAAGATATCTGCTTACTATACCAGTTTGCGAGATCAGGTGCGCCAACATGAGCAATCCCAAAGCGAGGATTTTTAACACTTTTTGCATAACTTAAAGCTAAATCTAAAGTCTTTTTAATTACTCTTTGGCGACCAATAACTTTAGCTGCTTCCACAATCCTGCCTTCGGAATCGAGAGTAAGTATCGGTTTTAGATTAAGCATCGTGCCTAGTAAACCTTTAGTACGATTTAACCTGCCACTGCGCATTATGTATTTTAAAGTAGGAACAGCAATAAAAATTCTAGAGCTTTTAATGGCAGATTCCAATCTTTTCAAAATTTCTTCCAAATCCAATCCCTCTTTGATCCACTGAGCCGTTTCTTTAATTAATAAACCCAAAGCAATCGTGCTATTCTTACTATTTATAATATGTATCTTGTCAGAACCCTCGAGATCTTTACGGCCCATATAAGCACCTTGAATAGTTCCACTTAATTTTTCTGATATATGTATAGAAATTATATTTTTATACCGAGAGATAACCTGTTTATATATCTCTTTAAAGGAGGCTGGGGGAGGTTGAGAAGTAAGCAATTTTTCCGAAGTAGTTGTTAAAATATTCAAAAAATCAGAGGGCATCATATTGACCTTATCCAGATAAGTATCTTTACCGATATGAATAACTATGGGCACTAAATATATATGGTGTTTTTCAATTATTTCTGGAGGTAAATCACAGGTAGAATCAGCCACTAATCCAATATCTCCTACTTCTGCCACTTCTTTTATACTGGTATGTTGTTGAAGCATATCGTCAACTTTGGTATTCAATAAATTACCAACCTGTGATAGGAAACTTAAAACTTTTTCTGGTTCATTGGTATGAATATGAACGTGGGCTTTACTTTCCGAACCAGCTACAACTAAAGAATTACCAAAATTAGAAATTTTATTTCTGATTAATTCTTTATTTTCAGTAATTTTCTCCAGGAGGCATTCTACACAAAATCTGAAATTAATTTCTGAATTTACCGCTTTATTAGCTAATTGCCGAATGGTATCCCGGGCAGAGTTGGCAATTCTGTAAGATTTAATTTTCCCATATTCAATAAAATCAACAATGCCTTCCAAAATATTTACAAACCCCTGTGCCCCCGCATCTACTACTTTTGCTTCCCTTAATATTTTTAATTGTTGGGGGGTGTGAGCTAAAGATTTCTGAGCAATAGTCAAAGAATTCTTAAAAAGATCGAAGAAATCGGGAGTATGTGGTGCATGTTCCATTAAGTGATTTGCCCAATCCTTCATTACCGTAATAATAGTTCCTTCTCGGGGATGGGCAATGGCTTTTCTGGCCTGCTCAGCTGCTTGAAAAGCGGCATAAGCAAAGCTTTCTGTAGTAACGCGAACTTTTCCTCTGGTAGCCTCAGCTAAACCTTGAAAAAATTGAGCTAAAATTGCCCCTGAATTGCCTCGGGCTCCCATTAATGCAGAATTAGCTATAGCAGAACTTATTCCTTCAAAAGAAGATTCTTTACACTTCTGTGCACCTTCCACAATACTATGCATAGTTAAAGACATATTGGTGCCAGTATCTCCATCAGCTACTGGAAAAACATTAATATCATTAAGATATTGTTCCATTTGATTTACTTTTTGGGCTGAATAGACAATAAAACGTCTAAATCTAATCCCGTTTAAGTATTTTATTTTTATTCTCACTTTATCGCATCCTCTTTTTATCTAAATTCAATAATCAATTAATAAAAATCACCAGCATAATGATTTATTTTCTTAAAAAATCTTTCAATATTGTTTTAAGAAATAATGGTGAATCAGTGCTCTATTTATTTTATAAACTATAACTATTATAACCTCTAATTTGATCCAGGGTTTTTCTTTTTTTGGGAAATATGAAAAGATCGACCGGATATCCCATAGTAACAATTAGTTCAATCCTTTCCTGGTCAGGGATATTTAATAGTTTTTTAATTCCTTTTTCATCAAACCAACCCAGGATACAGGTTCCTAATCCTTCTTCTACTGCTTGAAGACATAAATGTTCTGTAGCTATGCCAATATCAATAAGAATAAAGGATTTATTTTTAATTTTTTGCGCAATTTTATGCACTACATTAGGACTTTCTGAAATTACTAGAATCAAAACTGGAGCCTTCAAGGAAAACTTATTAAAATAAGCAATACTATTAAAAGTCATTTTTGCAACTTTTTCTTTAAGTTCTGATTTATCAATAACTATAAATTTCCAGGGTTGAGCATTAGTAGCAGAAGGAGCCAAGCGGGCTGCCTCCAAACATCGCTCAATCTTTTCTCTTTCTACCGGTTTATCTAAATATTCTCTTACACTCTGTCTGGCTTTAACTAAATCTAAAAAACTCATTCTCCTATCTCCTAGCAGATTAACCAACATCTTTATATCGTTATCCTAGTATTAAGTCTAAAAATTATAACATATTTTAGTAAAAACTAAAAATCCCTCCTGTTTTTCATTTCTTTCTCTATCTGAACCATGCAATTATGAAAAGCTGTACCATAGCCGATATCACTAATATATTCACCAGTAAGTTTGTTGATACTTACTTGCTGCTTTCCTTCCCACCAACCAAAGGGGAGATGAACTATTCCTGGAGGTATCCTGTTAGTTGTCCACACTCTTACCTTTATATTTCCTCTTCGATTATAAATAACTATCTCTTCTCCATCTTTAATTTTACGAGTCTTAGCCTCCTGAGGATTAATCTGGGCAAAGGGTTGTTTCTGAAGATCTTCTCGGCTAGAAAACTGAGAATTCATTCTATCCAAAGCATGCGAACTAATTAATATTAAAGGAAACTCGGTTAATAATTTCGGGTTTTTATATCTAATTTCCTCTAGTTCACTATAAACAGGCAGGGGATTCTTTCCCCAGAGAGACTTCATCTGCCTGGAATAAAATTCAATTTTTTTACTGGGAGTAGAAAAACGATAATCTGCAAAAGCAATCTCCTGATTATTAGAATGAAGATAAGGCTTTTCTTGCAATTCTTGGATAGTTGTTCCCAGATTAGAACTCTGAATTACTTCCTGAATAGTATTCAAATTATTTTCGGGCAAATATGTTAAATCAAATCCTAATTTTTTACCCAAAAGCCGGTAAATTTCGCTTTCGTGTTTGCATTCTCCCGGAGAATCAATGATTTTTTGTTGTAGTTGAATATAAGAATGGCCATAACCACTAATTAAATCATAATATTCATACATAGAGGCAGCTGGTAGTACTATATCTGCCATCCTGGCAGTATCGGTTAAAAAAAGATCAACTACTACTATTAAATCTAACTTATTCATAGCCTTTATTATTAAATTAACATCTGGATTACTGGTTAAGGGGTTAGCCTGTTCTATCCACCATCCTTTTATAGGAGGGTCTTGCTGGCTAATGATTGCACTTCCTAATTTTGCCACTGGAATGTTAATTCGAATCTTATCTGGTTTCTGGGGTAAAAAGGGCCAAATTAATTCCGGAGCTTGTTTATCGCTAAAATAAAATCCACCACCTCTTTTCCCAATACTTCCAGTAAGGACTGGAAGAAGAGAAATCGCCCTGATAGTTTGGCCACCATTGGTATATCTTTGCACTCCCATTCCGCAAATCAAGGCATATTGGGGATTTTCTCTAATTAAATTAACTAATTTATTGATAGAGGTTAAAGGTATTCCGGTAATCTCATAAACTTTTAATAAAGGATATTCTTTTACCGCCTCTTGAAACCTCTCAAAACCTAAAGTATTTTGCTTAATAAATTGAACATCTATAATTCCTTCTTTAATCAGTTGATGAGCTATTCCTAAAGCTAAACAGGCATCTGTCCCTGGTCGAGGATTTAAGTGTAGAAAAGACTGCTCTCCGGATTCATTTCTACGCACATCTATAGTAATAAGTTTAGCTCCTTTGTCTATGGCTCTTTTAAGATGGTACATAATATGGATGTTGGTATAAGCCGGATTGGCTCCCCATAAGATGATTAGTTTGGAATTCTCCAAATCAGAAATATGATTATGTTTGACCTCCCCATAAGTCAACTTAATTGCTTCTTGAGCTGCGGCATCACACAAACCTCCATAAGTAGAAGTGAATCCTCCAAATTGATACCAAAATCCAAAAGCTCCACTTTTTACTATCCCTAAATTGGCAAATCTTTGATAATATAAAACTGATTCTGGTCCATAATCTACTTTTAGCTGATTTAATTTTTTCGCAACAATATCTAAAGCCTGTTCCCAGCTGATCCTTTTAAATAAACCTTCTTCTCTCTCTCCTACTCTTTGCAAAGGGTATAATAATCTTTCTGAACTATTGAGTAACTCGAAATAATGATTAGCTTTTCTACAAACCCTACCCTGGTTGACTGGACTATTTTTCTTCCCTTTAACTTTGATTATTTTTTCGTCTTCTGTTATCACCTCTAAAGAACATGAACCAAAACAATCTTTAGAACAAACAGAATTTGTAATTCTCATAAACTTCACTCCCTTAGATTAAGCACCTAAAATCTAATTAATTTGTTTGATTCTCTTTAAAAATACATCTAAGTTAGTTATCTTTTAAAAATATAATCAGGTCTTACTTTTTTCTTTTAAATCAATTGAAACAATTTTAGATTGAAGTAATTTTGAATCACTAAAATCTACCAATACTCTTTCTGCACCAAAACTTTTACTTAAAGTTTCTAAAGTTTGACGGGCAGAATTTTGCACTTCCGAACGCATCTTTCTGACTAGATTTTCAGCCATATCAGTAGCTTGGAATTTTGCTTCTTCAAGAAGTAAATTCTTATCTTCTTCACCAAAGCCCGAACCAAAAGCTCGATTTAAAAGATCGGGGAGCAACCAGGGAAGAAGCCTGGAATTTTGCTCATCATAAAAGCTGATATTCCGGATATGTACCTCATAAAAACAGGAAGGCATTCTCAAACGAAAACTTTTTTCTTCCAGCTCTTCAATTAAAAAATCGGGACTACGCAAATCATATCTAAAATCTATATCGAATTCGAAAATCATGGCCATCTTCTTGGTCGAAACTAACCACTGGAAATATTTTTTACCCATTTCTCCTAACCAATGCCGAGAGGTAGTAACAATTTCCTTGGTAATTACTTTAAATACTACTAATTCTCCTACTGAACGTAATTCTTCTAAAGAAGCATATATTCTAATTTCTCTTCCTGGCAATCGGAATTTTAATCTCAGTACCCAGAATAAAATAAAAATTATTACTGCTATCCCAAATCCTATTAACCCGGAAACGAAAGTAATCGGCATATTAATATCCTCCTTATGTATATTTCCCCTATCTACTCCCTTATTCTATCAGGGTTAGTAAATTAAAATTTTTGAATTATAAGGATAAAAAGATATCTATCTTTAGCTATTCTACTTGAGTGGTTAAGTATTGATATTTATATAATTCTTGATAATAACCTTTTTGGGCTAGTAGTTGGGTATGAGTCCCAATTTCTACAATTCTACCTTTACGCATAACATATATACGATCTGCGCCCTGAATGGTAGATAAGCGATGAGCAATAGCAATACTGGTTCTGCCTCGCATAATCTTTTTAATAGCATCCTGAATAAGATATTCTGTTTCACTATCTATACTACTGGTGGCTTCATCCAAAATAAGTATTTTAGGTTCTCTAACTAAAGCCCTGGCAAAAGCAAGGAGCTGCCTCTGCCCGGTAGAAAGGTTTGCTCCGCCTTCAGAAATTGCACTTCTGTATTTATCCTTTAATCTACTAATAAAATCGTGAGCATTAACATATTTAGAATATTCAATTAATTTAGCCTCTTCTAATTCCTTATTGAGTAAAATATTGTATTTAATATCACCAGCAAACATAAAAATATCCTGCAATACTAACCCAAAATAATCCCTTAGAAATTTAAGCTCCATATCTTTAATATTTATTCCATCTATCAATATCTCTCCCTCTGTAGGATCATAAAATCTCAGGAGAAGATTTATTAAGGTAGTCTTTCCGGCTCCGGTAGCACCTACAAAAGCTACTGCTTCATCAGGTTCCACCAAAAAAGAGACTTTATCTAGAACTTTCTCTCCTTCTTTATATTCAAAAGATACATTCTTAAACTCAATTCTCCCTTCTATTTTTTCAGGAAATTTTGACTGTTTTGGAGAGGGTATTTTGTCATTCTCCTCAAAAAGCAGAAATATTCTCTCAGATGAAGCCATAGCAGATTGTAAAATATTGTACCTTTCTGAAAAATCAAAAATTGGTCTAAATAACATATGAATATAAGAGATGAAGGCAATTAGTATACCCAGAGAAATTTCTCCTCCCAACACCCCTTTTCCTCCAAAATAGATTACCGCACCAATAGAAAAATAAGCCAATACATCGATTAATGGTCGGAAGATTGCAAAGATTAAAAGTTGGTGAATATGAGCAAGATAATAATTTTTGTTTATTTGAGCAAAATCTCGCTTAAATTTTTCCTCTTGATTAAAAGTCTGAATTAATAAGATGCCGGATATTGCTTCAGATAAAAAGCTATTTACCTTAGCCAGAGCAATCCTAACTCTGCCATATGCCTCACGTGCGTATCTTTGAAAAAGATAAAGAGTAAGGATTAATAAAGGTGCAAGTACCAGGAGTATTAAACTCAAGCGAAGGGATAATCTAAACATCACTATAATAATCCCAATAATCATTATAAAATCTTTAACTGAATAGACTAGAACATCGGTAAACATATCCCTTAGAGCATCAACATCATTGGTAATCCTGGTTACTAACCTGCCGATAGGGTTCTGGTTAAAAAAATTTAAGGAAAGAGAAAGTAAATGTTTTACTAGTCCACTCCTTAGATCATAAATTACTTTTTCACTTACCACTGCCATCATTACAACCTGTAAATAATTTAAGAAGAAGGAAAACAAAAGAAAGCCTATATATAAAAGAGCAAATAGCTTAACCATTTTTAGATCATCATATCTTAAAGCCTTTATATCTTCTTCTTTCAGTTTTTGCATTTCCGAATAAGGAATAAAATATCCTTTTTCTGTTTCCAGAGTAGTAATTTTAAGTTGTTTCAAATCAATAAGTTTGTTTTTATCTTTTAATAATAAATATTTTTCTGGCAAGATCAGAGATTCTTTCTGTAACTCTGCATATTCTGCTTCATCTAAGAGGTGAGAAGGTAGAAGAATAAAGTTGTTGGTTTGTACCCGGTAAGCCTGATAAGGTTCGGTAATCTGCAAACTTTTTTCATTTAGGGCTAATTGCAGGTAATTTCTTTCAATATAATTATCTATTACTGTTCTACTAATTAAAGGAAGAAAAATCTGGATCCCACTTATAGCCAAGATAAGTATGAAAATGACCAGAATCTTACCTTTATATAGCTTTCCATATTGCCATAATTTTGATAATATTTTCCAATCTAAGCCAGAATATAATTTTTCTTCTTTCATTTTTTCCTACTATTCTTCTAATTTTTGAATTTTATACATATTTTTATAGATAGTGGACTTTTTAATTAACTCTCGATGGGTACCACTACTTTCAATTCTCCCTTCCTCCAAGACAAAGATATTATCCGCCTTGATAAAGGAAGATATACGATGAGAAATTACTATGATGGTAATACCTCGAAAATATTTTTCTAAATTAGCAAGAATCGCTTTTTCGGTATTAGTATCTACTGCACTGAGGGCATCATCAAGAATAAGAATTCGAGGTTTTCTAATCATAGCTCTGGCAATACATAATCTCTGTTTTTGCCCCCCTGAAAGGGTAACCCCTTTTTCTCCCACCACGGTCTGATATTGTTCCTTCAATTCCATTATATCTTGATGGACACAGGCAATCTGACAAGCTTCCATTATCTCTTCCAGTGAAGCATTATTTTCTCCAAATCTAATATTTTCTTCTATAGTAGTAGAAAAAAGAAAGGAATCCTGAGGAACATATCCTATATTCTCTCTGACGGTAGAAATCTTTATCTTTTTGTAATCAATAGAATCATAAAAAATCATCCCTTTTTGAGGCTCAATAATTCTTAAGATTAACTGGGCTATTACGCTTTTGCCTGAGCCTATTTTCCCACAAATTCCAATATATTGCCCTGACTTAATATCGATATTAATATCTTTTAGAATAACTTGTTCGTCATAAGAAAAATAGATCTTCTCTAATTTTATATTTCCATTAAGATAATGACCTTTTGTACTGGATAAATCATAGATAGCCGGTTTTTCTTGCAAAAGATTCTGAACACGTAAATAAGAAGCACTCCCTCTCTGATAGATATTAATTACCATGCCCACCGCCATCATAGGCCAGACAATGATTCCCATATAAGAAAAGAAAGCTACTAACTCACCGGTAGTGAGTTCTCTAAGAATAACCTGCTGTCCTCCAACCAAAAGGATAATAGCAATACCTAACTCAGCACACAGTCCTATCATTGGAAACATAGTACCCCAAATTTTGATTAAGGAAATATTTTTCTCTAGATACTTTTTGCTTAATTGATCAAAATTTTTTGCTTCTGCTTCTTCTTGTTGAAAAGCCTGGATAATTTTTATTCCCGAGATCATTTCTCTGGCTTTTTCGGTTAAACGAGAAAATGATTCCTGTACGGTTTTAAACTTCTGAAATAATCTACGCACAAAAAATAAAGATATCAAAACAATCAAAGGAAGCGGAATCAGGGCAAAAAGAGTAAGTCGGAGATTAAGGGTTAACATAAAGATCAAAGTAGCTAAAAAAAGAAAGACCGCATCAAAGCCAGCAACTACTCCAAAAGCACAAGCCCTCCTTATGGCATCCATATCATTAGTCATATGAGCCATAATGTCTCCAATTTTAGTTTTAGTAAAAAAAGAGTGGGAAAGCGAATTTAAATGTTCAAATAATCTATCCTTAAAATCTCTTTCAATAAAATGAGCAGTCCCAATAATAATCATTCTCCAGAAAAATCTAAAAAGTCCAATAGCTAAGGCTAGAATAAAAATTATAAGAGTAAACTTACCTAAAAAGGCATAATTACTTTGAGAAGCAATGTAACTCCCTAAAATAGAATCTATTGCTCTTTGAGTAATGCGGGGGATGATAAGCTGGGTAATATCCACTGCCACCAGCATAAAAAAACCAACCAGCATCTTAAGAGGGAATTTTTTATAATAAGAAAGGATAAATTTTATTAACATAATAAATATAAAAAAGAATTACTCTAATTTACTTTTGGGATAGATATAAAAAAAACCAAACAATTTTTTTCCATAAAAATAAACCTTCTTTCTTTTAATCCTAATACTCTTCCTCTAGCAACCTTTGTGCCCATTTACTATAAAATGGCTCATTACCAGAAACAGCTTTTTCTAATAATGGTTTAGCTTCCTTTTTTTCTCGCATGTCAATTAATAATTCTGCATAATAAACTAGCCCTTGAGGATCATCAGGAAAATATTGGTGATGTTCCTCAAAATATTTTAATGCCCTTTTTTTATTCTTCATAGGGAAAGGAAGCTGATGCCAGAAGCGAACAATGGCCAGGATAGGACCTCCATTTTCAAACATTTTATCTATCTCATAAGCCTTATAAAAGGCATCTTGAGTACTACCTTTTAATCCCTCTTTTAAGGCTTTTAAGATACTCACTCCATCAGCATAACTGGCTACACATAATCCATAGTAATAATGACCTTCAACCTTCTCGGGCTCTAATTCTTTTGCTTTTTCTCCATAGGTCATTCCTGCTTTTCCGTACTGCTTACAAATTTCCTTCCAGCCTTCTTTTTCCATCTCTAAACTTTGATTAGCGTACTCTCGATGCGCTCGGGCACATTTCCAGTTAGCTTCATAACTCTGGGGATTACTTTCCACTGCCTTAATATAAAGAGGAATAGAAGCTAGAATATTATCTAAGCCCCCTTTATTAAAAAGCGCATCTCCCTCAATAAGGAAATCTGTTCCCATCGAAACAAAAGAAAAAAGCATCAATAAAAGAAAAATTAACAGGATAGTATAACTTTTTTTCATTCCTCCCTATAAAATAAAAATAGATTAAAAAACTTTTCAATCAACCGCTTTAAAAATTTAACTAGTTTAGAATAAATTTTCATTATTATAATATATCTTGAAAGAAAATAAAAGGATAAATATTCTTTTTATATTTATTAATCAAACAATATGTTCTTCTAAAAACAATAAAAAAATTTAATTTTCTTTCAATTTTGAAAATAAAAAAGCTTTGTAATCTATTAAATTTTAATAAATTACAAAGCTTTTGATTCTGATAAAAATTTTTTTATTTCAATAATTTTATTTTACTTCTAATTCATCTAGTAGTTCAAAAAGGACTGAAGCAGTATTGATAAGTACTGGTCCACCTCCCATTAATATAGCTACTCCCGCTGTATCTAATATTTCAGCTCTTGTTGCACCTGCCTTTACCGCCTCAGCAGTATGGTACCTGATACAATGGTCACAGCGAATCGCCAATCCAATAGCCAAAGCCATCAATTCTTTAATTTTATGATTTAATACACCCTCTTTAACTACTTCCTTATTAAAATTCCCAAAGGCACCCATTATAGAGGGTATTTCCTGTCCTAATTTTCGCAAATTATTTTTTAGTTCATTAACTTTGCTGCTCATTTTTTATTTCTCTCCCTTTATTATTTTAAAAGAGCAATCTTGCTTTCCTTATTTTTTTAATAATTCTCTACCACTATTTCATAATATGAGCGAGGATGCTTACACACCGGGCAAATCTCTGGAGCTTCTTCCCCTTCATAAATATATCCACAATTTCTACATTTCCAGATGGTTTTCTTTTCTCTTTTAAAAACTCGATTTTCTTCAACATTTTTCAATAATTTACGGTATCTTTCCTCATGTTTCTTTTCCACTGCAGCAATCCCTTCGAACATTTGAGCAATCTTTTCAAAACCCTCTTCTCTGGCTTCTCTAGCCATGCGGGCATACATATCAGTCCACTCATAATGCTCACCATTAGCTGCTTCTTTCAAGTTCTCTGCTGTATTCCCAATCCCGGATAAGGCTTTAAAATGTAGCTTGGCATGCTCTTTTTCATTTTCAGCTGTCTCCAGAAAAATAGCTGCAATCTGTTCATAGCCTTCCTTTTTTGCAGTCGAAGCAAAGTAGGTATATTTATTGCGGGCTTGCGATTCACCAGCAAAAGCCTCCCATAAATTTTTTTCCGTCTTTGTTCCTTTTAAATCTTTCATCTTTTCCCTCCTTTATTTTCTATTAAATTTATCAGATATTTTTTACGATGATTACAATACTAAATAAATTATTAAGTATCTAAACTCTGATGTCTTTTGATTATCTCTTCTGCTAATTTACTTAAAGACTTATAATCCTCTTCTTTAGGATAACCCTTAATTATTACGGGTTCAATTAATTCTGCTTTTAAATTATTCAGCATGGACTTAATATCTTCTACCATTTTCCCTCCCCAACCATAAGAGCCAATAATAGTAGCATATCTTAATTTTGGTCTTAAAGCATTAATCAGATAAGTCAAATAAATGATCTGAGGGTGGGCACCCGCCAGAACAGTAGAAGAGGCTATAACCACCGTAGCTGCATCGACGAGAGCTATCGCTAATGATCCTAAATCAGTTTTAGAAAGATTAAAAAGCTTTACCCTTGTCCCCTTTTTTGTAAGCTCTTCACTTAAAATATAAACCATTTCCTCTACGCTACCATGCATAGATACATAAGGAATGAGTACTAGATTTTCTACTTGATCAGAAATCCATTCCTGATAGGCAGATAAGATAAACTGTGGATGAGAGTAGATTTGACCATGGCTAGGAGCAATGGTTTTAATCTCTAACTCTTTTAATTTTTCTAAATGTCTTTTAATATTCTGCCTAAAAGGCATCATAATCTCCGCGAAATAACGCTTGGCAGCTAAATAAACCTTGGGTTCGTCTTCTACCCACAAATTACTTTCTGCCAGATGTGCTCCGAACAGATCACAGCTAAAGAGAATCTGATCTTCTTCCAGGTAAGTCAATATAGTTTCTGGCCAATGTACCCAAGGGGCAAAGATAAATCTGAGCGTTTTATTACCCAAAGATAAGGTATCATTATCTTTAATGGTAATAATCCTATCTTCGTTCACCAAGAGTAATTCCTTAAGTAATTGCTTACCTTTTTCGTTAACAATTACCTTTGCCTCCGGAAATATCTCTAAAATTAAAGGAATGCTTCCGGAATGATCCTGTTCCGCATGATTCATAATAATATAATCTAAACGCTCGATTTCTAAATCATCTAAATTATCCAGTAAGTAATCTTCTTTGCTAGGATCAACTGTATCAATCAGGGCTACCTTTTCTTTCCCTTTAATCAAATAAGCATTATAGCTGGTGCCATCCGGGAGAGGGATAAGTTCATCAAATAACCTTCTATCCCAATCTACTGCACCTACCCAAAAAATATCTTTTTTTATTCTTTTTGCGCTCATTATCATCAAATCTCCTCAAAATCTTCTTTACCCGCACCACATACCGGGCAAACCCAATCTTCATCCAGGTCTTCAAAACTGGTCCCTGGAGGGACATTAGCTTCCGGATCACCCTTCTTGGGGTCATAAATATACCCACAAACAGTGCATTTATATTTATTCATTTTTTTCAACTCCTTTCCTCTTTCTTCTTTTTTTTCTTTCTCCTTCGGAATATAAGTAGGAGCATTTTTAGGAGAAATACCCTTTTTAATCTGATGATAATAATCATAGGTGAGAGGTGTCGATGATTTGAGATTTTCCAATCCTACTACTTTACCAATAAATAGAGTATGAGTCCCTACATCTAGGTGATTAATTACCTCGACTTCTACAAAGGCTAAAGTATTTTCTAACACTATAGGAGCACCAGTTATTCCAATTTTATAATCTATTCCTTTGAATTTGTCTTCATCCCTCCCTGACTTAAAACCAAATTTACCGATAAATTTCATATCGGTATCCCTTTCTAAAACAGAAACTGAAAAGACTTTACTTTGAGTAATAAACTCATGAGTATAATTTTTTTTATTAATACATACGGCTAAAGTGGGTGGTTCAGAAGTAGTTTGAAAGACAGTATTGGCAATCTGACCATTCAATTTAGCTTTTTCTTTAGAACTAACAATATAAATCCCATAAGTAATATTATAAAGAGCCTTTAAATCCATTTATAGCTACCTCCTTTTTATCAATGGGACAAAGCTATAATCTAGGTTTCCACTAAAAGCAATTTCTTTATCTCTTTAAACTCTCTACTACTTTTTCTTTTAATTCTCAATCTCAGGATATCAGTTTAGTCTATTTCCCCTTATATCTTGACTGAGATATATTTATTCAAAAAGAATTAAAGAAGAAGTCTCTTTTAATGCCTCTACATCTCTTTCACTATTGAATATAAGATTCAAAACTAAACTTTTATTCTGGTAAAGATACTCTAGCTTTATTCTAATACTTGCTGAAGAGAATATTCTTTGGATTAGAGATTTTTTCTCGGGAAAAGTAATCTGTTGAATATCCTGCCAAGGTATACGAAAATTAAAATAACCACTACCCCAATCTTCTTCTTTTTTAGTCCAGAATAGGGAAGAGTACCAGCTTTTCTTGGGAAAAGTCTGAAAATATAGTGCTTCTTTAGTATAAAAGAATAAGCCCCATATTGGACCAGAGAAATTTTGGTATCCACTTAAATACTCAATTAAACATTTATAAATTATTTTTTCTCCAATCTCTTTTTCTTTCTCTTCCCAGAATTGCTCAATCTTCATATCGCTCATCACCTATTCTATTTTATCAAGATTAATTCTATCTATCCTCTAAATCTATTTTTTATTTTTAATTAGTGGAAACCCCACGGGCAAGCCCGTGGTATTCTGCCCTTCGGGTTAATAAAATAAACCGTAATCTAACTAATTCTACTTAGTCTCCAAATTCCATTCTCTTACTATTCTATTATAGTGTTCGCGGGTAGCAAGAACTAAATCCTTTAATACCTGCTTAATTTCTTGGCAATCAGGTTCGAAAACTTCAAAAAATTTTTTTTCAATCAGACCATTTTCAATATCCCGAGCAATAGAAAGGGCTTTTTTAGGTGTAATTTCTTCTTCCTTAATCCTGATTATCTGTTCTTTTATATAATCAATAGAAGTACGAATAGCTTCTTTATTAAACCTTTTTTCATTAAAATACAACTTTCCCTCTTCTGCTTTGATCTTCAATCTCTATATCCATTGCGCATGTTCTGTCTCTTCTTTAGCCAAATTTAACCAAAAATCTTTATGGCGAAGAAACTTCTGGCTATATTCATTATAAAGGGTACCAATTATTCTTTCGTGTTCAATTAATAATTCAAGAATATAAAGTTGTTCTTTTTTCAAAATCATTGACTTAGTTTTTTTACTCCTTTATTTCTTTGGTTAATTATCTAAAATTTTCTACTCTTCAGCAGGTATTGTTTCCCTTTAATAAAAATTTCTTTCTAATCTATTTACCACAATTAATTTACTGTTACCAACTCATTTTTTTGCTATTAACAAGCGAGAAATCAAAATATGAAAAATAAAAACCAATCTTTACTCTAATTTTGTTCCATCAAATAAATCATCAGAAAGTCCTGTATTTACTTTTACCTCAATTGTCTCAATGGTAAAAGAGCCCATTCCGGACATCATAGACTGCATCATCTGCATTGCTTGTTCTTTCTCTTTTTTCTCTTCTGTGCTCATACCAGAAGTATCTAATTCTGTGGTGGTTTGCATAGTTAATTGAAAAGGATGCAACATGCTTCCCACCTGTCTATAGTCCTTGAAATCTGTAGTGGTGATCATATTCATTTTCATTTCATCTGAATCCATCTTCATCACGAATTGCATCCGCAAAGGTAACCAGGTCTTGCTACTAATCCATAACTTTCCAGATGCTTCTTGTAGTCCTTCTCCTTGCATCATTCCGGCTTGTGCCTGCTGGCTTGCCATCACTTGTAGAGCATTATCAATCTGTAATATATAGGCTTTTTCACCCTCAACAATCTCTTCTCCCAAATATTTTGTTTGAGTTGCATTAATGTTTTTCCAGAACTGCGAAGGATTACTTTCTGCTAGTCTCTTTTCAATCTTTCCAGTCATAAAATTAGTAGACCAAGTATATTTCCCATCAAAAATAGAGACATAGGTCATACCCATTACTTGTGATTCTATCCGGGTTCTATAAATTTCTTCTCCCTCAACTTTGGCTTTCTTGTAATAAGTTGTAGTCTCACCTGCCATAGCAGCCATTCCTCCAGTAGGCTTTTGGATTACGATGTAATCATTAATTCCAGCCATCTGTTTTTCATAAGCCTTTTGCATATTATTGATGATTTCCTGCACACTAATTCCCAATACACTGATACCGCTCAATAATATTATTAGAAAAATCGTTAAAACCCCTATCCCAATTCTCTTTTTCAATCTTAACATCTATTACCTCCTTTTTTATTTTAATCATTTCATTTATTTTACCTTGCGCTCTTACTAATATAGCAAGATAATTATCTTTTTTTAAAAACCTTCTACCTCCATATCTCGAGGGTGCTCTAAAGTTAAATTATAAAATATCTCTATTTTTTGCCGAGGCTCTACCTCTAATTTCCACAACCAGATTCCCTTCTTATCTTCCCAGTCCTGCACGTATGGTTTAATACTCGGTTCTTCTACTTTAACTTTAATTCGATCGTCTTCTGATACCGGTATAGCTTCAAATAAATTTACTTTTATCTTCTTGGATTTATAATTCTCTACAGTAAGTTTATAATATAAAGCGGTCTTCTTGGTTCGGGAAGAGATACCTCCAATCAGAGTTTCATCAACTTTCTTTTCTAAAATTTCTCTCTTTACCTTTACGTTTTCATCAACCCCCAGATATAAAGTAAACTCCTCACCCGGTGCAATATTACCAATATGTGATGAACCAACAAAGTCTCCTTCTAAAAATATATTTATCTTACCTGCCAACAATTGAAGATCCTTCTGGTTAGTGACCTTTGATCCCAGATAAGCAAATGGGCTAATTCGAGGGTAAGTAGAATACTCAAACTCCGCAGATAAAGTTTGTGAGAAAAGAGGAAATTTGTTCTCCGATTTATCAGACTTTACGGTTATTTTATAAGGCAGGTTGTAAACTACTGCTACTCCCTTCTCTTCTGGGCTAGCATATTCTATTTCCGGCTCAGTCAATTCCATAGATACCTCCATCTCTTTTTTTAGAGTTTCTTGAAAAGTTGGGGCCGGTGCACCATAAACTTTATCTTCAGCTCTTAGGGGTTGATAGGGTCTAATAAACCAGGGAGTTATTTCAGGCATATCTCCTCCTATTATGGGCTTGGCAGTAGATAAAGTACCATCTACTTCTATCCAGTCTTCTCCACTAATCTGTTTAATTACCCCATAATAAACCAATTCTATCTCAGATTTTCCAAAATTTGCGCGGGCATCATAGAGAGGATTCCAGGAAGCACCTTTTACTAAATAGGAAACTACCAAATCTAAACTACCCTTTTCTAATACTTCTATATCTACCACAATAGATCTTTTTAATTTTCTTTGTATGCCGGATATCTGAGATAATTCATTTTTTAAGACTTCTAACTTCTTTTTTAAATCTCTAATTTGAATCTCGGCATCTACATATTGCTGATAATTATTTCTTAATTCATTATCCAAAAAATCCAGTATACTTTTTAAATCATCAACCTGGGGCATATGGGTGATTAAATCCTGAGGAATTTGGGATTGTGAGAATGAAGTTATTGAATTAAGAAATTCCCTTTTCTCTTCCAGTATACTTTTAATATTTTCTAAATTAACTATCTGGTCTTCTAATATTTGAATCTCTTGATTTAATATCTTAATTCTTTCAGAGGGTACCTCTTCTAGATACTCCTTTTTTACCTGGGCACCAAAAAGTTTTATGGCTGCTGTACCTTCGGCTGAAGTTTTTAAGGAAGCTTCGTCAATTTCGGGCACTATATCAGGAAAGATTATCTGGTAATTCCCTTTCTCCAGCTCCAGATGAGTTCTTCTATCAACGAAAGCAGAACTGGTATAAACACAGACCCTACTTATTTTTGAATCTACTTCCAGCTCTTTTGCCTCAACGACAATTGTTCCCATTAAAATCAACGTCATCCACGATAAAAAGCTTGATATTTGTATTATTCTCTTTATATTTAATTTCATTTTCTATCTTCCTTTTCTACTGTTTTTTTTCTCGACTGTATAAGCCTACCAGTTCAGCTGTAGCCAGAATATGTCCTTCCATAGCCTCTTCTAGCTCTTTCTTTTTACATCCCTCCTCCAGATGCAGTTTTTCATCTAAAGCATATAATCTAAATATATAGTGGTGAGTGCCAGAAGGCGGACAGGGTCCTCCATATTCTAGCTTTCTAAAATCATTGGTCCCCTGGGTTCCAGGAACAGAATTTTCTTCAATAATATCAGTAACATGAATGTTAAACACTATCCAGTGCACCCAGGTTCCCATTGGTGCATCCGGATCTTCAACAATTAGAGCTAATCTCTTGGTCCCTTCTGGAATATCCTCAATAATTAAGCTGGGGTTAACGTCTTCTCCATCGCAGGTAAATTTGGGGGGAATAAATCCATTATTTTCAAAATCAATACTTTCTAATTTCATTATTCTTCCTCCTTTTATGTAAATTTTTATTTTTACCTTTAAATATTTTGCTAATACCAACTTTTTATAAAACTTTATAGTACTAGCTTATGGTTTTATATTCACATTATGAATATAATATCTTTACCTTCTATAGGTACTATAGGTAGATGAAAAAAATTATGACTTAATCACCCCTTCACCAAACATCTCTTCCATCCATTTTTTTATTTCATCTCTTACCTTCCTAAATTCTCTAATTACTTCCTCTTCTTTCCCTTGAGTTTTAGATGGGTCCTTAAATCCTTTATGAAGGTATCTTTTCCCATTAGGGAAGAACGGGCATGTCTCTTTTACATTATCACATACTGTAATGACATAATCAAATTCCATCCCATAGAATTCCTCAAAGCTTTTAGAATAATGACTGGAAATATTTATGCCTATTTCAGCCATAACTTTTATAGCATAAGGATTTACCCTTAATGGTTTTGTTCCAGCACTATAAACTTCGTATCTGTCTCCATATAAAGACTTGAATAAACCTTCAGCCATTTGAGAGCGAGTAGAGTTATGTGTGCATAAAAAGAGAAACTTCTGTTTTTTTTGTGTTTCTTCAATCGCTTTTATAATCATTTCTGTGGGAGGAACCCCGCTATAACCATCTTCGGTTTTATATACTCTACACCCAAAAACATGCAGATTTTTTCCCCTTCCTTTTTCGATATCCCAACCATTAATCTGAATGGTGGGAGATCCTAAAAATCTATATTTTCTTGCTTCTTCTTCTGATTCTATCTCAATAATTTTAATTTTTTCTTCAATTTCTTTCTCTTTTAAAATTTTCTTTAATAAATTTAAAGTTGGTTTTGTATGGGGACAATCTTTAAAATATAGAAAACGAATTTTCATCCATTTATTCCTCTCCTCCGGGGTTAAATAGCTGATTAATACTAATAGCAATATAAGATAAGCTGAAAATTTATGCTCGATCTAGAACTATGTTTTTAATTTCTCAATTATGTCCCCTTTTAATTCTCCTTCATACACCGCAGCAACCGGGCCAGTCATAGTTACAAAAAAATCATCCGTAAAACTTATTTTTAATTTTCCACCTTGCATTTTCACTGTAAGATTATTTTTACATAATTTCAATTTAAATGCTACAGCTGCTGCTGCAATACTACTTGATCCAGAAGCTAAAGTATAACCCGCCCCTCTTTCCCATATTTCTATCTGAATATTTGATTCATCAATTATCCTCATAAATTGGACATTAGTTCTATTGGTAAATTTAGGATTTTTTTCGATTAATGGTCCGTATTTTTTTGTTTCTTCAGGAGAAATCTCATCAGCAATAATAACACAATGCGGATTCCCAATTGTCACTGCACTAAAAACAAATTGTTTTCCATCAACGATTAATTTCTTCTTAATAACTTCTCCGATTTCTCCATTAACCGGAATTTTCTTTGCATCAAAAGAAACCTGTCCCATTTCTACTTTAACGCTCTTCCCAGAATTCAAAACCTGTGCTTTTACAGCTCCGCCAATTGTATTTATAGTAAATTCATTATTCTTTACTAAACCCTTGTCCCAAAGATATCTAGAAAAAATACGAATTCCATTACCACTTTTTTCTGCTTCACTTCCATCAGGGTTAAATATTCTTAACCCAAATTTATTATCAATTATTTCAGGTCCGTATAGAATTCCATCCGAACCTACACCAAAATTCCTATGGCAGATTAATCTTATTGCTTCTTGGGTTAAAATTAGATCTGTCTCCGATGGATCAATAACAATATAATCATTACCTAATCCATGATATTTATAAAATTTCACTCTATTTTTTTCTCCTTGCATCGATCTTTTTTCCTTAGTTTGCCAGCTTTTTCATCTAACCCATTTATTCCTGAATAGAATGATTGAATTATGCTGGCGATTATATATATTAACTTCCTATTTGAGTCAATATCCTATGGTTTTTTCCTGTAAGCAAAATGTTCGTGTCAACAACTTGTGGGTACTTTTCCTTACCTCAAAAATTAGGGAAATTAATTCAAGTTACAGAGTAAGCGATGATAAGCAAATTCTAACAGTAAAATGAGCATAATAATAGCAATACATTCTAATGATACACTCCTATATCTTTTTGTTCATCATTTAATTAATGAATACTAATTAGCTCCTTTAATTGTTTCACCCAGCTCCTGTCTTGGTGGGGACCTACCAATACCGGAAGAGAATATCTGCGGTCATCTTTATCCTCTTTGGGGAAACGGTATTTTTCTTTGGGCTTAATCTGTTTGAAGATTACCTCTGGTTCACCCGGCCAGAAGTCATCCCAGTCATTAATGTAGCTTGATAGTTCATTTAATTCATCTTTTTTCTGGGGATTCTTTCCTTTTTCTTCTTCTAATAAAAAGAGAGCTGCTGGGATATTGCCTTCTTTGATCCAGGGTCATACACCTGGTATTTCTCTTCGGCTAAGAGACTCACCTGGGCCATAAATTCATCTGCTGGGCCAAGACCGGCATAGGCCAATCTGTCTTTGAGTTTTCTGGCATTAGAGCTTCCCGCAGGATATGGGATCTGATTTAACTGGGGTAGAGCTTGATTTGAGGGCTTCATCTAAGTGTTGGTCAAAAGCGCATTCTTCTAGTTGTTGAATACTAATCCCCTGCAGTTGTACCTGCCGGCAAGAAAGGAGAACAGGCCGGTGATCTTCTTATAATGAGTACTCATACGCTGATTGGATTTTAACTTGAGGGTTTCATCCAGCAGACAACGGTTTGGTCCCAGTAGAGATGCTTAGAGTAGGAGATATTACCCAGGAGGGTCAAGAGATATTTGCTGCGCTTTCCACAGTTGGAAAGTTCCCCTCTTTTTCTTCCTTTCCTTAA
>DJVR01000003.1 GCA_002441285.1 Candidatus Atribacteria bacterium UBA6251
GGGGGATTTAAAAGACCGCTCTCCTTAATTATCAGACCCCTTATCAACATCTTAAAAAACAGTTACCAGAGGTTGACAGTAGTATTAGATTTGTGTTACCAATAATGCTAGATAAGGTATCAGTACAGATTGGTAGGTGGAGTGGATACAATGTCTTGGCGCAGCACCCAGGAGGAATTGGTGGCAATTTAATTTTACAGAAAAATTGGGATTGACTCCAAGGGTATATTCGTATTTATATATAGATAAATTTTTTAAAATATAAAGGAGATTCTAATATGGGTAAAAGATTTATTTTAGTATTACTGGTGATAAGTTTTTTATTTCTTGAATTTGGGTTTAAGATTGAAGCAACTTCAACGGAGCAATCGTTGGTCTCTTTCTCTTCTGGAGCATTGGTGGTAGAAAAAGCTCCTGAATACAACTCTCAATGGAGTAGCATTATGATTATGGACGAAAATCCAAGAACCGGCTGGTGTTCTCCTCAGGGCCAGATTTTAGATAATGCAATGGTAATTGAGCTTGCCGAGGAAAGCATAATTGAACGCCTCGAGTTTGATACGGGTTATGTAGATCAAATAAAGAGTGGGGCAAAGGATATTATCGTTGAACTTTCCAATGAGGGTCCTACCGGAGGATTTTCGGAGATTGCCAGAGTATCCCTAGTTGATCAGGAAGACAATCAGATTTTTCCGGTGGCCGGAGATAAATCCGGAAAGTGGCTTCGATTAACTATTAAAAATAACCACGGTGATAGCAGTTATACTGAATTGATGGAATTTCGCGCCTTTGGAAAACAACTGACCAAGACCTCCCTAGCTGATGTTTCCGGGACTTATGAGACGAATTATAATGATTTTCATCTTCGACAAGAGGGGACATCGGTTACCGGATGTTATAACTGGAATAATGGAGTATTAAATGGAGGGGTTGAAGATCGGATAATGAAATTTACCTGGATTGAACAGTACGATAGAGGTCCGGCTATTATGGTATTCACCGCTGATGGCAAAAAATTTTATAGTCTTTGGTGGTTTGAAGGAAAAGAAAATGAGCCAGGTCAGGTATGGAATGGAGTAAAGATATCTGATGAGATTGGCAGCTGTCCTCATTGGTCAGGCGGAGTGCAGAATCAGATGGCTAAAGAACTCTTAGAATACGGCCGGGTAATACTTTACGGAATTAATTTTGATTATAATTCAGATGTTATTCGAAATGAATCCAAACCGACACTGGATAAAATAATAGCTATGCTTAAATCTATGCCAGATATGCAATTAATTATTGAAGGACATACCGACTCAGATGGAACTACCGAATATAATCAGATTCTCTCTGAGAAACGTGCAGAATCAGTTAAATCCTATTTGGTTTCTGCAGGTATTTCTTCTTCTCGGCTTTTTACCAAGGGCTATGGTGAGTCAATGCCCATTGCACCTAACACTACTGATATAGGAAAGGCTCAAAACCGCCGTGTAGAATTGGTAGTAAAGAAATAAGAAAAATATAAGTTAAAAAAGGACATAAAAAAAAGGGGGGCAGACTACTTTTTCGCTCCAGTTTAAACGTAGTCTGCCCCTTTTTTTTATATTCTGAGCTCTTTCTGTAATTCTGCAAAACGTAAGGAGTAATATTCTCGATTTTGCTGGTTTAGGGTGGTGATAGTATGATGTATTTCTTTATTATTTTCTAATATTTGTCGATATCCCTCTTTCTGGGTAGCTACTATCTCTTGCATAAATTTATCAATACGAAAGATTAAGAGTAAGGAAAGAGCAATAGGGAAACCCTGATTAGCGATTAAATCAGCGAATATTTTATAATTCATTACTGCACTCCTTTCTTTAGTAGTCACTAGTCATCGTTGGTTAGTATTTAGAAAACTCCCACCT
This sequence comes from Candidatus Atribacteria bacterium UBA6251, assembly GCA_002441285.1. Taxonomy (GTDB): domain Bacteria; phylum Atribacterota; class Phoenicimicrobiia; order Phoenicimicrobiales; family Phoenicimicrobiaceae; genus UBA6251. The sequence goes on from DJVR01000003.1 coordinate 1,893, forward strand.
TAGCACTACTCCCCCAGTACAGAGATAGTGATAAACAGGCGAGATACGCCTTAAACTAACCATTAATTCTATCCTCTCCAGCGGGCATGTTTAGTAGGACGAACATCCAGGTGTAGAAAATTTTTCTTCTCGTAAAAACCGATTCCCGGAAATTCAATGCTTTCTGCGTATTCTAAAAGATCAAAGATAGAAATTCCCTCTACCCTAATGTCTGCTGCCAGACCCAGGAGGTGATAACTAGTCTTTATTCCTCCTACTTTCAGATTATACTTCGGACAGCGATAGCCAGAGGAAATGAAGATTGGTCTAATTACCATCTCTCTTAATTTATTCAATTTCTCTAAAAGTAGGGGATGAAGCATCACCTGTTGACAACAGGGGCATGCAAATTCGGATAGCTTGAAATGTGGGGCAATGACTATATCGTTTATTTCATTTAACATTTTCATAGGGCTAATTCCTTCCATCCATTCATTAATTAACTTATTTACCAATTAGCCAATTAACTAATTTACCAATAAATCAATTCTTCTATTCTCTCTTTGTTTTTTCCATAAAAACTTCTTTTAGCTATTCTGGTGAAAAAGGTAATCTATCTTTGAGCGGTGGCATTCCTTAACCTAAAGGAATAATTAGTTTTGGTAAAATAAATCTCTATATTTCTCTATCTAGGTAAGGCACCTATCTTGCCGATATTTTTTATTAATATAGTAATATAGCTATTTTAAAGATACCATCTATAATAATCACCTCGATCATTTTGTTATTTTATTAACCAGCTAATAAACATCCAATCAACTAAATAGTCAGTTAACTGGTTAGCTACTCAACTTATTGTTTATTTAGTTGAGGTAAGAGAAGGATTGGTTTCGGTTAAGAGTTTTTTCTTCAGGAGGAGGTCATAGGTCTGTTGATTGATCTTACCTACATTTTCCTTCATCATCCTCTTTACTGCCTTTTCTTCTGACTTTCTTAGGCTGATATTCTTTTCGGCTAATATCTCTACGAGCTTCTGCCAGGCAATATCCCATTTTTGCTCTCCTTTACCTATGCCTAATTCTTCTTCTGCCCAGAGCATAGCTGAGAGAATGGCTTCTTTAATGGTTTTGGCTCTATCTTCTCCCAATTTATTCTTTAATAATCCATAACCGATAGAGACAAGAGCAAATAATAAAGCGTTAAGTAGGTATTTACCAAATAAGGCTTCTAACATTGATTTTCTCCTTTCCATCGAAAATAGTATTTACTCTTTATTTTCAAAATGCAAAATACTAGTTTATTTAATCGACCAGTCTGCCGAGCACCTGGTCTACCGATCAAGAATAGATACAAATACCAAAAAGAGGAAAAGATGAAAAAGCGGGACAGGCAACATTTTATAGGTAAAAAAGTAGCCTGTCCCCATTTTCCCTTAACTAAACATCCATAACATCAGTAGACTTATAATCCAGGATGCGGGCGTTTACTTTTTCTACCAAGTCATTACCATTGTTGTGGAAGATATTTTTGGTAATAATAGTATCCATTACTCCCTGAATAGCTGCCTCTTGAGCGGCAAAATCCACATAATCTCCATCTTCAACCGTCTTGGGGTTATTTAGAGTAAGATTTACTGATTTACCCACACTATCTCTAAATTGCATATACAATCTCTTATAAGTAGTTATTTCTCCTAAACTGGTAGCCATCTTTTTTCACCTCCTTTGTAACTGATTGAAATCTTGGTCAATTAGCGGAATAATTGATTGGTAATAATTAATAAGCAGCCTAAGATTAGTATGTTTCTGATTTTTAAGTTTTCCACGTTTTACTGATAATTCATCACTAGATATTATTTACTTAGCTAAAACTTTACTGGGTTAGTTGAGATTCTTTTTCCAATCTGATTTCATCTACCGGGTATTTCTGTAGTTCTGCTAAAGCAGTTGCTACATCATAGATGTCCTGTTCGGTAGCTGCGGATTTTACCTTATTAAAAGTTTTGCTCTCAATGATTGGTGCTCCAGTTTCCGGATTGGTTCCAGTGACTAAGCGAAATTGTAAAGTAGAGTCTCGAGGAATTACTACTACGGTTGCCATTAATTTCACCTCCTTTCTGTCTAATTGGCTGATCAGACAATTAGAGTAATAAGAGATTAGTAATGAGTAATGAGCAATGAGCAAGATAATTTTATTTTTATGGTTTTTAACCTATTATTCATTTCACTCATTACTCATTACTAGTTTTAGATTAACTAAAAACTCTCTCCACTTAGTAAAAGCAAAAAGAAGGTGATTTTGCTACACTCTTGGCCAAAAATTTAGAATATTTTTAATTTTAATAATCCTCTTTTACGTTGCCGATTTACATTTTGGCGATTGATTCCGAATAATCTGGCAATCTCTTCATCTTTATAACCGTAAAGATAATACAAACTGATAATATTCTTCTCTCTTTCGGTTAAACGTTGGTAATTTTTTTCTAAGCCTATTTTTCTCAGCATATTTTCTAATCTATCCAATTAGTTACTCCTTTCTGTATCAGGCTTTCAGTTAAAATTTAAGATTAAGGATTTTGATATTACATCTTTTCTTTCGGTTTTAATCCGGAGGAGGTTTCTATTTTTTGTTTAAGCAACCTTCGAAAATAGACCCACAAACCCCAGTCAATCCTCTTTTTTATATATCCGGCAAAGGTGATAGGGGGTCTTTCTTCATATTTGTGGACGGCAATAATAAATAAGAGGGCAGCTTGCTGGAAGAGATCATCATATTCTAATCCTGCTCGAGCATATCTTTTAGCTCTCGATTTTAGTAGGGGTTTAAACTGGTAGAATAACTCCTCCATAGCTTTTACTTCTTTCTTTTTTGCTTTAGTAATTAGTTCATTTAATTCAGACATTTAATCCTCCTTTTTTCAAAATAATGGTTAGTTGGTTTATACTTTATGTTGATCGATTATTTTTGACCTATCTACTGCTCTATTGCGTAGAAAAGGGATATTGTGAATTACCTCTTTTTTTTCTCCCAAATTTCTAGAGAGATTTTTACGAATTAAACGGATAGCCTTTAAGGCTTCTTGAGGAGAGACAGGTTTAGAGATGGGGAGCTTCATTCCCTTATCTTTATCCTCCTGGTGTTGAGGGAGGATGGATTCCTGTTTTAGTGAAAATAATTCAAGAGAGACAGGAGATGGTTGGACTAATTCCGAGTCTTGATAATTATCCTTTAAGGCAGCTAATAACCAGCCAGCAGGATTGTTAATATTTTTCTTTTGTAGAAATAAATCTAATTTTTCTTCTATACTTTTAAGTTCAAAATCTTTGAATAGCTTGGTAATGAAATTTTCTGGTAAATTTAAATCTTTTAGTTGTTCTGTTAAGATTTTCATCTTCTCAGTTCCTTTTTCTTTTATTTTTTTAGAATTAACCGCAACAGCAACCTCTTCTTTTGTTGTTGTTATATTGATATTGTTTATATGGTTATTGTTATTGTTCAAATTTTGCACTACCCCTGGTGCAAAATTTGAACTACCCCCCTCCAAATTTTGCACTAAGTCAGGTGTAAATTTTGCACCTTCTATAGGGGTGATCTGATAAAGACTAGAATGATAGTGTTTATGGGATGCTCTTCTTATTGCTATCTTTTTGATTAAGCCATATTGAATAAGAATCTTTCGATAACTAAGTAAGCTATTTTTAGAGATGCCCAAATTATGGCTTAATGTAGCTAAGGTAGGCCAGACGATATCATTATTTTTATGGCAATAAGAAAGAAGCTCCAGATAGAGGAGGGTAGGCCCTAATCCTAATACTCTTACCCAATTCTTTAAGAAGTAATTGGGGATAAGGATATAGCCCTTATAGGATGGTCTAGTTGGGTTATATATTTTATCTTTTTGCATCTATCTGCTCCTTCCTGGAATCTAGCCATTGGTTTTCCCTTCTATCCTGCCGGCACAGATAGATGGGAAACGAGCCTTAACCTTCAAACTCAGGTAGCCCAAGAGCTAACAGCTATGCAGATTAACTAATAAGTATATCGACTACCTCTCTGGTCTACCCTTTTTAATTAGAACATAAAAAATTTTTCCTGTATCGAGATTTTGATGAGATTTTGATGAGTTTTTGATGAGAATTTAATGAGATTTCTATGAGTATTTACTAGGCAATGAAAAAATCCGAACAACCATTCTTAATTAATTCTTGATTATTCGGATTTCTAATGTATTTTTTAATTTATTCGAAAAAAAGTTAGCAATAATGCCTCAATGATGAATCAGGTAATCAGATAAAGTATATTAAGGTGTATTTTGATTAAATAATTACTTCTAAAAAAGTTACTTTTTTGGTTTAATTTCTTTAAGAGTCTATCCTATTGGCTTATATGAGTTCAAAGATTCTTCCTGCAGCTATTCTTAAAATTTCTAATCTCTCTCTTAAATTCATATCTTTGAAGTCATCAGATATAATTATTAAGTCAATGCAGCTATCTTCTTGAGGATTTCCTTTGGTGTATGAAGCAAAAATAAGATTTTTATGGAAAAATTTGAAACCTAGAATCTGGATTATATTTTAGCCACAATAATTATATCTTGCTTTTAAAAATCAAATTATCTTTATCTTCTGGGCCGTTAATCTTAACATAATCCCTCTTCCAGGTACTACTGAAAAAATGTATTTTAATCTTTCCTGATCTATTCTTCTTCTTGTTTTTCCCATAACCTTAAAAATGTTTTTTCTGATTTTAGAAAGATGAAAACTTACCCGATTATAAATCGCATCTTCTTCCTCCTGCCAGATCTCATTTAAAATTTCCTCATAGCTGATTACTCGCTCTGGATATTGAGCTAAAAGATAGAGCAGGGAAAATTCGGTAGCAGTCGTTTCTACCTTTTTTCCCATAAAGATGATTCTATCTGGGCGGTTTCTATCCACCTCTAAAATAGTGGTTGATTGTCGATTATTAGTATTTAATAAAAATTCCCCTTTAGACTGACTCTTATGAGGTAGTCGGGAAGAGGCAGCAGAATTATCCTTCATTTTATGGTCTATTTTACTATCTTCACCAGAAAGCCGCCTCTTGATTCTACGGGCTAATCTTTTAGGTACTAATCGGGAAAGGATTTCTTCGGATAGTTGCGCCAGACATTGCTTATCATTATAACCCTCCTTAACCAATCTTCTGATATAACTTCGAGTCAAGCCCGGAATGTGCAGACGGGCTAATTTCAAACCCTCTTCTTGCACTCCCCAGGCTAATCTGTCTGCCAGGATCTCAATCTTGGCTAAATCCTCTTGCTTCCAACCCAAACTTTCTGCAACTCCACACAGAGCATCGGCCAACCAGGAAAATCCTTCCCCCAATCTTTGGATCATCCCACTATAAATTTTATACTCTTTTTCTATCTCTTTAATCTCTTTTTCTCCTATCCAGTCATAAAGGAGAAGGGCGGGAAGTGGTATATTTTCTGGATATCTATATTCCAGCTTATTTTTACTATCTCTCTTCAATGGAAAATTAAAGTGAAAGGAGGGAAGAAAAAGTCTTTTTCCTTCCTCGCTTAAAGTAAGCAGGGTAATAATCTCCAGTTCACTACATCTCCCGGTTTTTCTTTCCAAATATTTCTTAAAATAGAGATAGGTGGAAATACTAATCCCTTTAGCACAGATCAGAACTCCCTCTGGGGTAGGGGAAAAGTCTGGGCAGATAAGATTTTCCTGCCTTAGCTTCTCTATAGCTTTTACTGTCTCTTGCTCTAAATCCTCTTTCTCAAAGTCAAACACCCAGTAATTATGGCTTTTCGCCTCAGAGGTGGTGGTTATCTCTTGGATATAATTATAAAGCTTATCTTGAGAATCATTTCCCGCTACTATAGCCTTTAATACAAAAGTAATAAAATCCTTTTCGTTCTTCTTCGGTCTGAGGAACTGAATAGATTTTGATTTTAAGGGTGGATCATATGTTTCCCCCTCTTCATTTATCATCTCTTTTCCTGCTTTCTTATCTTCTTTTATAGATTTAAAATTAAAATAAAGATTCTGCAGGACCGTCTCAGAAAAAGGGGAATCAGCCAAAAAGATCACCCGCCCGAATTCCTGCTTTCCCTGGTTAAATCTTCCCGCTCTACCTCCCATATTTTCTACATCAGTCGGGGATAGATTTATCAAGTAACCTTTTTGATAATCTCCATCCTCAGTTATATATTTATTCACTGATAAAATTACATTCTTAAAAGGGAGATTTACTCCCATGGCCAGGGTAGTGGTAGCACAGATTAGTTTTATCTCTCCAGCTTTTAGATAATCTTCTATCAGCTTCCTTTCTTCCCAGGAGAGGTCGGCATTATGGTAGGCGATCCCTTTTTCTAGTAAGAATAATAATTCATCGCGGGAGCTGGTCTCTTCCATTCGAGATAATTCGGAAATCGCTCCTTCTGCTCGGGGGGCATCGATCTTCTCGGCTAACCAGGTGGTCCATCTGCGAGTCTCTTTCCTGGTAGGAAAGAAGAGTAAAGTAGGTTCGTCTTTTTGGATAAAATAAGAGAGGGTATGGACCAAGCTATCTTCATATGAGATATCTTGATCTTCTTTTAAATTGAAGAATTCTTCTTTGCCATATTCTTCCAGATTATGAGTAATATATCTAAAAATTCCCCTACGTACAATTCCTTTACGTAGCTCTACCGGACGTTGATAAGAAAGAAGGTGTGCTGCCTGAAACCAATTTAAGAATTCTGCTTTATTTTCTAAGTAAGCAGATAACCCTATAAGTTTGATTTGTGGATATTCCTTACGGATATGTTTAATCATCTCTTCTAAAAGGGGACCTCTTATCGGGTCATTAATCAACTGCATCTCATCAATGACAATTAAGGATACACCTTTTAGAAGGAGAGGGTATTTTAGGAGAAAATAATTAAATTTTTCGTAAACCATGATAGCAATTTGATAATCTCCTTTGATTATCTTCTTATCATCCTCTCGTCGATCTCTAGAGGAGACTCTTACCTTAAATTTACAATCAGGACTGGCGTAGAGTCTTTTAAAATGTTCATACTTCTCTTCCGCCAGGGAGCGCAAAGGGACTAAATAGAAAGTTTTTTTATGATGAATAGCCTGAGTAATCGCTGCCATCTCTCCAATAAAGGTTTTACCTGAAGAAGTAGGTGCAACTACTACAAGGTGTTGTTTTCTATCCTTTCTGTCTTTCTCGTAATCCAGATAATTCAGGATCCCATATTCTCTTACTGCCTCCTCTTGTACCGGTAGTAGAAAAGGAGAATAATTCTCCTCCCAGATATCCACCATAAAAGAGGGGACTCCCCAAATCTCTAAATCCCTCATCTTCATTGGTTTTCTAAACAATTTATTCCCTTCCTTTCTAGATAATTTTTTCATCCAAAACAATAATCTCTATAACTACGAACAAATGTTTATACTTTTATTTTAAACTATAATTTCTCAAGATGCAACAAAAAAATCTAAAAATACCTTCCTTGATTCCTAATAAAACTTCCAAAAAAAAAGAAGGGTTTCCCTAACCTTTTGTCGTAATAATAAAAGGACAAAAAATTGCCAAAAAACATAATTTTTTTTACCCATTGTTGCCATACTGTAGTCGAATGGCTGTGATATAATTTTATAAATAGTAATTTAAAATTACTCTGCCCAGGAGGGGAGGTTGTAGAAACTATTTCGCGTTTGATAGAGTTAGTTAAAATTAATAATATTATTTATTTTGTAATTGATAATTTGACGAGAGTAAACTATATTTTTTAAGAGGAGTCGACCGTGAAAAATTTATTATACAATTTAAAAAATATATTTAAAAAAGATGAATTTTTGACCAACGAAGGTGATCTTTTAAAGAATAAGATTATTGAGCTGGCTTTGAAGTTGGATAAGGATTTAATAAAGCTTCTCTTGTCTGATAAAAAGACGAAAGAAGTATTTTTTGTTGAAGTAGATGGTACGCTTATTTTTGATAAAGATAAGTTTGTAAAATTTGTTTCCAACAAGCAATTTTTACCAGATTCTTATACTGCCTTTAAAAATAAAATCAGTCTGGTTGACGAAAAAGGAGAATTTATCAGCGAGAAAAAAGATGTTGTTTTAGTTTGGCCTTATAAAGATTGTGTTTTAGAGGGCGGGATGACCAAAGAGGACCAGAAACGCGATGAGATTTTCTGGAATGAAATTTTAGCACCGGATGAAATCAGTCGCCTTTTTGATGCCAAAGTTTTTACTAATGCTAAAAGGATAGACGCTAAAGGCAAGCATAAATTTGACGACTTCCGGACAGACGATAATGGAGATATAAAAGATAATCTAATCATCAAAGGCAATAATCTTTTAGCTCTTCACTCCCTTAAAAAACGCTTTGCCGGGAAGGTAAAACTGATTTACATTGACCCGCCGTATAATACCGGAAAAGAAGCGGATGAATTTAAGTACAATGATAGATTTAAGCATTCTTCTTGGTTAACTTTTATGAAAAATCGGTTGGAAGTTGCTAAAGATTTATTAAGAGATGATGGAGTGATATTTATCTCAATTGATGACAACGAACAAGCATATTTAAAAGTTTTATGTGACGAGATTTTTGGCAGGGAAAATTTTGTAGCAAGCATGCCCTGGAAAGGTAGAGGAGGTAGACAAGATTCTTTGTTTGTTGCTAATATCCATGAATATGTTTTGTTTTTTGTGAAGAATAATAAAAAATTTCTTGCGGGAGAGATGCAAAAAAGAGAGGAAAAGTTTCCTTATTTTACGGAAATAATGCCTTAACTAAAGCAATTGGTAATTATGATCATTATCGCCAAATAGTACCGATGTTACTTAATATCGGGGTTAATCCTAACTCCAGTGTTGGTAGTTCAGGAAAGATTAATTATACAGCTTTAGGTAAGATAACTACCCTGGTACTTCAGACCCAAGATGAAACAGATTATAATATACTACGCCTTTTCCTGGGAAAGGGAGCTAATCCCAATTTAGCAGATAAAAATGGAAAGACACCACTTATGGATGCAGTCTATAAAGGAAATTTAGCATTGGTTAGGCTATTGCTGGAATTTGGTGCTGACCCCAATTTAAAAGACAATAAAGGTCAATCGGCTTTGGATAATGCAAAAAAGAAAGGTCACCAAGAGGTTATCCAATTATTATCTCAATAAAAACACACGGGGACGTCAGACTGTGTGAAAACTCATCTTTTACTTGCATAAATATACCTTACATGGTATAATGTAACCATAGAAAAGAATAACAAAGAAAGATAAAGGTAAATGCCATGTCCTATATCCAAGGTGAAGACCGAAACCAGAACATCCTCTTTCCCCAGAGCTTAGAGGAATACATCTCAAAGGATAATCCGGTCAGGATTATCCAGGAATATGTCAGTCAGTTGGACTTGAAAGCCCTGCAGTTCACCCATGCTGCCGATCAAAGACGAGGCAGGCCCCCCTATCATCCGGCACTCCTGCTCAAGCTCTACCTCTACGGTTATCTCAACCGCATCCGCTCCTCCAGACGCCTGGAGACCGAGAGTGGACGCAATGTGGAGCTCATGTGGCTTTTAGCTAAACTGAGCCCTGATTTCAAGACCATCGCCGACTTCCGCAGGGAGAATAAGAAAGCCTTAGTCCAGGTGTTTCGGGATTTCACCCGCCTATGCAATTCCTGGCAGCTCTTCGGCAAGGAACTTGTGGCCATTGACGGTTCCAAGTTCCGGGCTTCCAACAGCAAAAAGAACAACTATTCCAAGAAAAAGTTGGCCAGGCATATCCACTCCATCAATGAGAAGATTGCCGGTTACCTTGCTGAACTGGATGAGGCAGATGAGCTAGAATCGGTTGACCGCAGGCCGGATGCTGCTGAGATCCAGGAAAGAATTGCCCAGCTCAAAGAGAGAAAAGCCAAATACCAGGGATATCAGGACCAACTGGAAGAGACAAACAAGAACGAGCTTTCCACCATCGACCCGGATGCCCGTCTCATGGCGAATAACAACAACAGCGTGGAGGTCAGCTACAATGTCCAGACGACCGTCGATGCCAAACATAAACTCATTGCTGATTTTAAAGTGACCGACAAGCCCAATGATCAAGGACAGTTAGCCCCCATGGCCATGCGGGCAAAAAAGATCCTGGATAAGCCATCATTGACGGTCTTAGCCGATAAGGGCTACTACCATGCCGGGGATCTGGCCTACTGTTCCCGTAAGGGAATGAATCTCTATGTCACCAAGCAATCCTATTCCAATGGGACAGGAGACAAGGAGTTCTACCCGGATCAGTTTACCTATGATCAAGAACAGGATTGCTACCTCTGCCCTGTTGGACAGAAACTGTATTACTACAGAACCCGGAAGAAGGATGGCAAGATCATCGGCAAAACCTATTGTAACTTCGAAGCCTGCTCAGAATGTCCGTTTAAAACCAGATGCACCAAAGCAGTAAATGGCAGAACCATATTTCGCCATCGTAACCAGGACTTCCTGGATGAGATTGACAGGCAAACCCAGGAGAATCTAAAAACCTACAAGCTCAGGCAGATGATCGTAGAGCATCCCTTTGGTACGATCAAAAGGGCCTGGGGTGCCTCCTATTTCTTAACCAGACGGAAGACTTCAGTCAGTGCCGAGATGGCCTTATCCTTCCTATGCTACAATCTAAAGCGTGTGATCAATATCTTGGGAACAGAGGAAATGATCAGAAGATTACAAGAGAATAGGCAGGCAATACTGGTATAGGAGACCGGTATTGCCTTTTTTTCTTTTCTATGATTCTGTCAAAGAGCGAAAGAAAGAAGATAAGTTTCACATAATGTCTTTTTAACCAAGAATTTGTTATTATTTATTACACAGTCTG
>DJVR01000043.1 GCA_002441285.1 Candidatus Atribacteria bacterium UBA6251
ATTCTACTATTTTAGAGATAGTATTTAAAATTGCATTTATACTCTCTTTCAGTCTCTGGTAGCTTCTATTTAATTCTTCATCTAATTTCATATTGTGTAGACTAAAGGCGATATCTTTAGCAACTTCTTGAAATAATTCCTGCTCTTCTAGTTCATTAATAAATTGAGCGGGGAGGGATATTGACATCAGACCATAAATTTCCCCTCTATATTCTAATCTAACCACCATTGCCTTTCGACCTATATGTTTATCTACTTGAGGACAGTTAGCGCATTCAGTTGATTTATCTTTAATAATAACCACTTTTGATTGCTTTAAAGCTTCCTGAGCACAAAAAACCCATTCACCTTTCTTGAAAAGGTCAAGTAAGGATGAAAAATCTTCTCCTAATCCAGCTTCGGCATAGGTTTTTAATTTACCATTTTCCTCCAGTAAAACTATCCAGGCACAAAGGTATCCTCGTGTCTCTATTAGGGTATCACAGATTTTTTTAATCAACTTTTTTTGATTCTTTTCTTTAACAATTAACTTATTAACATTGCGGATAGCACGAAGAACTAGATTTAGGTGTTTTATTTTCTCCTCTGTTTGCTTACTTTCGGTTATATCTTTAAAAACATTGACAAAATATCTTTTTTGGGGAGAAAAAGATCTAATCTCAAACCATTTTTTATATCCAGGATAATAATCTACAAAATATTCTGCTTTTCCCGTTTGGGCGACCTTAGCATATCTCTCTATAAATGGGGTATCACCATTAAATACTTCGCTAGCCTTTTTACCTTCAACATCTTCTTTAATCCAGGATAGAATTTTTTCCGCAGATTTATTGATTTTCTCTATTACATAATCTACTGGTTGGTTATTTTTATCGGTAATTAACTTATGAATTACGCAGCCATCCATCATATTTTCAAATAAATCTTGATATTTTTTTTCTATTTCTTTTGGGTTATTCTCCACTCTTTTAGATTTTAAAATATTCTCTTCTTTTTTATCAGGTAAATTTTTTAACCTGCCTGCTTTAATTAGATTATTCTTTTTATTATCCTTATTTTTCATCAAATTTCCTTTCATAATATTTCTAAAACTATTTTTCTTAAATCGGGGTGGTTATTGCTTGTTTTTTGTCTTTTCCATATACATTCGAGAATCTGCTTCGGACAGAAGCTGATCAGCAGTTTTGTTATCACCAGGATTAAATTGAATAAATCCATGACTTAAAGAAATTTGATAGGGTTTATCCTTTTTAATATTTATTAAATTTAATCTTTTGATTATCTTTTGCCATATATTTTCTGCTTGTTCAATACTGCATCCCGGCAAGATAAGTAGAAACTCATCTCCACCTAATCTACAGAGCAGGTCAGTTTTTCTTACTGATTCTTTGATGCACTGAGCAGAAGATATAATAGCAAAGTCACCTTCTTTATGTCCGAAATTATCATTAATAGTTTTTAAATTATCTACATCGATATAACCAATAGTAAAAGGAGCTCCTTTACGCTGTGAATTTTTTATTTCATTTTCTAAAAATAACAGTCCTATTCTTCTATTAAAAAATCCGGTCATAGAATCATATGTAGCATATTCTTCAATTTTCTTAAGGGCATTTTTTCTTTTTAAATATTGATCTACAGAAAACCAGATTAATATTCCTGAAATTAAACCTAAAATAATAAAGTACTTAATATAATTATACACTAAATTTCGATATATCTCATCAAAAAGTCTATTGGGAATGATAGAAACTATTTTCCAATAGTAGCGAGAAACATCCTGTATAGGTTTCTTAGGAGAAAAGGAACGTAACCGTATTTCTCTAACACTATCTTGTGGAGATTCCAGAAAATAATAAAAAGTTATGAAAGAAAAGAGACCTTTTTCAGTATAGAATTGTCCTTTACTATGGTCATATATTTTACCATAGGCAATAGAGTCATACTCTTGTAAAAGCATATTATTTCCTTCTGGTAGAGTAAATTCTTTTTTAAGTTTAGGTGGGGGTTCTAAAATCCATCCTCCTTCTGCATCAAGGATTACCGTACTACCTGTAATTTCTTCATCCTGAGTAGCTAATCTTTTTATGATCGTATTGCCCAGGTAATTTAGAATTAGAATTCCCCTTTTTGGGCCTCTTGGATCATATACTGGAGTGGCAAATCTTACTATGGGTTTTAAAAGTGAACCAACTTTATCCTCTTCTGTTATTAATTCAAAAGGAGAGATAAAGAGTTCCCCTTTGTCCAAAGAAAATGTTTCCTGAAATATATCACTTAGCATTTTATTTTGTAGAAGTGCTTTGGGGGTTATGGTAGATTCTTCACTATGGTAATCTATTTTTACTATTTCATTTCCTTCATAATTAATAAAACTAATCTGATCATATATTTTCTTTTTAGATAAAAAAAATGAAAACTCTTTCTCTATCTGTTGAAGGAATCTGGGGGTCTTATACTGAACATAATCACTTAAAACTACAGATTCTACTAAATAAAAAAGGTCTGATATGATCTGATCAAATTCTGTTTGAATAATATTAAGCTGAGTCTCTATGCGATTCATTTCCCCTTTTTCTATAAGTTGCTTATTTTTAGAAATATTTTGTAAAAAAAACAACCTCATAGTTATTCCAGTAATAATTAGAAATAGAACAAAGAAAAAAAGAAAGGTCCATATTAAAGATTTTAAATTAACATTATTATTTTTCATAATAATAAAATCTTAATTTAAGATATAATAAATTATAGCATATTTAAAAATAGAATAAATAATAAAAATAGGCAGAACCTTTGAGATCAAGGTTCTGCCTATCTATAAAAATAGTATTTATTTTCAAAATTTTATAGCAAACTATTTTTTCTTCCCTTTTTCTTTCCCTTTATCTTTTTCCTTTTTTCCACAACTACCGCAGGGCATTACCTCCACCTTGCTTTCTTTTTAAATATAAGTTCATAGTAACAATTTTTTAATTTTTTTGAGTCTGTGCTATATTTTCTGTAAAAGTGAATAAAGTTAATTAAAATAAGAACTGGAAATGGGCCATCAAGAGCCTCCATAATAATTAAAAGATACTCTAGAGGCACTCTCCAAAGATGGAGAT
>DJVR01000063.1 GCA_002441285.1 Candidatus Atribacteria bacterium UBA6251
TACAGAAAAATTGGGATTGACTCTTAACTTTCCTCCTAATTTAATTTTATACCCACAATTTTATACTTTAATTTTTAAAATTTTTACTTTAATATCACCTCCCTTGAAGTATAAGTAATTTATGCTCTCCCATTTCTAGAACCCTTTTTATTTTAGGGTTATTTACCTTTGCACCCTACCTGAGGTAGCGCCACCCATTAAGTTTTTTACTTCTTTAAGTGATAACAAAGGTAAATCACCAGGTATGGAATGTTTGAGACAGGATGCTGCTACCGCAAATTCTAATGTTTCTTTATCATCGGAAAGATGGTTCAAACCATAAATCAATCCTGCAGAAAAGGCATCTCCCCCACCAACTCTATCCACTATGTCATGAATTTCATATTTTTTAGAAACAAGAAATTCTTTACGGTTATCCAGTATAGCTGACCAACCATTATAGTCAGCAGAATGACTTTCTCTGAGGGTAATTGCAATCTTTTTTAATTGAGGATACAATCCTAAAATTTTTTGGGTTATCTCCTGATACTTTTCAATTTTTAATTCCCCTGATTCCACATCGACATCTATTTTTACACCTAATGATTTCTGACAATCTTCTTCATTCCCTACCGCAATATCCACATATTTAACTAATTCACCCATTATTTCAGGAGCTGATTTTCCATACTTCCAGAGATTTTTTCTAAAGTTTAGATCACAAGAAACTGTAACCTTCTTTTCTTTAGCTTTTTTTACTGCTTCTAGAGATAAATCAGCTGCCGAAGAAGAGATTGCAGGAGTAATCCCGGTAATATGAAACCAACTTGCTTCTTGAAATACCTTATCCCAATCGATATCTCCTATTTTTGCTTCTGCGATAGCTGAGTGGGAGCGATCATAAATTACTACCGAAGGCCTCTGATTTGCCCCAGCTTCTAGAAAATAGATACCTAATCTCTCTCCTTTCCTTACTATCATCGAGGTATCAATTCCTTGCTTCTTTAACTCTCTAATACAAGCTTCTCCAATAGGATTGTCAGGAATAACTGAAATATAAGCTACCTCCAGACCTAATCTAGCTAATCCTACTGCTACATTTGCTTCTCCTCCCCCAAAAGTAGCCTCTAAAAGAGGGCTCTGAAAAAACCTCTCGAAGTAAGGCGGTTTTAGTCTTAACATTATTTCTCCAAAAGTAACATATTTAGCCATCTTCCCCCCCTTTCTCATTTCTAATTATTTCTGTAAAAGATGAAGCGCAAAACCAGATATATCTAAATCTAGATATACAGCTATTAACTTACCATCCTTTTCTTTTGCTGTATCGGAAAGCACCGAAATCTTTTTTCTCTGAAAATAACTTATCGCTCTTTGTATATCATTAGTTTTTATAGCTATGTGACCAAATTTTCCTAAATATTTACTTTTTAAAACTTCAAAAGAAGAGCCAGCAAATATAGAACTGGATCCTTCTTTTAAAGGTAGATTAAAAAGATTAAAAAATGTCTGGGCAGTGATCATAGCCTTATCTTTGTCCTCTTCATTTATTCCCAAATGGGCAAATTCAAAACCTAACATAGTAAAAACAGCTTCCTTAGTAAGCCGAGTAATTTCACTAAAATTGCCTGAAGAAATAAGTTCTGATTTAACCATCCAACTACCACCACAAGCAAGCACTTTATTAAAAGCTAAATAAGAACATAAATTGTTCTGATTGATTCCTCCAGTGGGTATAAATTTTATTTCACTAAAAGGAGCTGCCATAGATTTAAGTAAATTTAATCCTCCTGAGACCTCGGCGGGGAAGAATTTTACCACCTTCAAGCCTTTTTCTAGGGCAAGTTCAATTTGGGTAGGATTATTAATCCCAGGAGTAATCAAAATTTCGTTTTCCAAACAATAATCTACCACCTTAGGGTTAAAACCAGGAGAGACAATAAATTTTGCTCCAGCAGCAACAGCTTTTTTCACCTGCTCTATAGTCAATACTGTACCTGCCCCTACTATAAGTTCAGGAAGTTCTTTAGTTAATACTTTAATTGAATCCTCTGCTGCTGCAGTTCGAAAAGTTATTTCAGCAATAGGAAGTTCCCCTTCTATAAGTGCTTTACCTAAAGATAAAGCATCTTTGGCATCTTCGATTTTTACTACCGGTACAATTCCCAGTTTGCCTATTTGTTCAAGAATCTCCTTCATATTAATGACATCCTCCTTTTATTTACATCATAAAAAATTAATCTTCTTCTCTTGATGAAAAACACTCTTCAAAAATTCTAATCTATTCAATGAAATCTCAATCGGGCAGAAATTTTCTGACAAGCTGTAATTAATTCTTCCTTCAAGTGATTCTGATTATCTTTATTTATACGATAAGAGGGACCAGAAATACTTACCGCTGCAATTACTCTCCTTTTATAATTTCTAATAGGAGCCGCAATACAACGAACATCCTTTTCGTTTTCTTCCTTATCTAGAGCGAATCCCTCTACTTCAATTCTATTTAGCTCCTCTCTAAGTTTATCTTTGTCAGTAATCGTATTCTCGGTTAATTGAAAAAGATCTATTTTGGCTAATATCCTTTCTCTTTTATCTATGGGAAGAAAAGCTAATAAAATTTTTCCTAGTGCAGTACAATGTAAAGGTGCACGTTTACCTACATAAGAAATCATTCTAATTGTTTGCGTTGATTCCTCTTTAGCTAAATAAAGAACATTGGTATCTTCCAAAATAGCTAAATGAACAGTTTCATTACATTTTTTAGCTAATTCTTTCAAATAGGGTTTGGCTTCTTTTACCAAATCTATCTGATTCAATTTTTCCATACCTAATTCTAATAATCTTAGACCTAGTTGGTATTTTTGAGTGATGGGATCCTGCTCAACATATCCGCCATATTTTAGCGTATCCAATATCCGATGGATGGTACTGGGGTAGAAATTTAGTTCCTGGCTAATTTCCGTCATACTCATAGGAGATTTATTTTTATATAATACATCCAGCACAGAAAAAGCCTTATTTAATACTTTTATGGGGTAATTTGGTATTTTACTATTCATAATTTAAAATTTCTAAAGATCCCGAATGGAAATATTCTATATTATAGAAATTATTTCTATAAATATTATAAAAAATAATATGGCTGCTGTGAAATTTATTTAAGATTATGAAAAGTTTAAAACTTTAACATTCACTAAGGAAAATTATTTTATCTCTGCTTAATATTTCCATTTGCTTTTGTTTACAATTAAAAGATTAATAAAGTTTCTCAATTTATATTCAATTGATTTAAAGTAGTAATAGTCATCCTAGCAGCAGATAATTGATCAGGTAAGGGTAAAATTTCTGCTGAAATATAACCCTGGTAATTAATTTTTTGAAGAGTTTTTACTATCTTTTTGAAATCAAGGTGGCCAAAACCAGGAGCCCAACGGTTGCTATCAGCAAAATGAAGATAAGTAATATAATCTTTTACCTGAATGAGGCTATCATAGATGGAAACCTCTTCGATATTCATATGAAAAGTATCCGCTAATAACCCTATATTTGATACTCCTACTCTCTTAATAAATTCAACTCCTTCGCTAAGGGTATTAATAAAATTACTCTCATATCTATTAACTGGCTCCAAAATAAGTGTGATATTAAAGTTTTTCGCAAATTCAGCACATTCTTTTAAGCAATTAACAACCCATTCTTCTATCTTCTTCCGATCTATACATTCATTAATTTTCCCCCTGATTAATCCAATAATTACCTGAGCGCCAAAATGGGAAGCAAAAATTATTTGATTTTTAATCCTTTCTAGGGCCATTTTACGAACTATCTCATTAGGATCAGAAAAACTTATACCCTCCTCTACAAAAGCCTGACCCGTTCCTATAGCAGGAACTTCTAAATTATTTTCCTTAATTAATTTTTCTAATTCCTTTATACTTACATCTTTAGGATTTCTGATTGCTAATTCTACACCATCAAAACCTAATTTAGCAACTTTTTGAATACTTTCTTTAAAATCCTCTTTAAAGGCTAAAGCAGAAAATTTGGTAGGCTGAGCAGAAACTACTATACTTTTCTTCATTAATTGATACTCCCATTATAATTAAAATTAATAAACCAAATAACCCGGGGCGGATAAATCCGCCCCCCTGCAAATATGCTAAATACCAATTATAGATTGATATTCTTCCTACGGTCGTTCACCATGACAATTGTTCTTTTGTGATTACACTAAACTGAAGATCTACTTTTACATAGAGAGGCAAGATACCTGTCCTATTAACGAGTAAATACTATTCACTATAAACTATTTATTTGTCCAATATAGGGTAACTCAAATACAGATTTCCATCCTTTACTCATTGGTTCCTTTAAAAATGGTTCCATCTCTTTAGAATTACGTAAACATATCTTTTCTACCGGAGGTAATTTCCCTGCTGGGTAAGTTTCTATAATTTCATCATGCACTAAGGTCAAATATTTGAGGATAGCTGCAATTGGTCGCTTAGCTTTTTCTGCACTCGCCCTGGTAGGTTTACCCACTACTCCTTCTGGAACAGCTGCTCTTTCGATGGCAGAATGACCTTCTCCTTGTTGCCAGCCTTGTGGTCTACGATAAGGATCAACCGAGGTATCAAAATGACCTCCTGGCAACAAAGATTCACCTTCCGTATCCACTGCATATTTCATATCTAACATCTCAGAAAATAGAAGTTGGGCTACTGAGGCTTCCGCCTCATCAGCGTGAATAAAATCAGTAGTTAAGCTATCTTCTCTATTAACAGGGATAAAAAATTCTCTTACTGCTCTATGCCAATCGATCACTCGAATAATCGCTGGTAGTTGATAACGTTTAAAGAATTCCTGAAGCCCTGATTCTAAGATCCACAACTGACCATGATTATTTACCCAGATTTGTTTTCTAAAACCATCATTCCACAAGCCTAACATTACATTAATTACTGTTTCTCTAACCACATCTTCGGGCATAATGATTGTTCCTGCCATACCACAATGATGATAAGGGTGACCACCATAATTAAGAGGAGGTAAAGCTAAATTACATCCCACTCCATCTCTTTTCTGGATATAACGATGAAGACCCTCGCAAATCTGAGTTACCATAAAAGTATCCAATCCAGAATTAGCATAATCACCGTGACATTCCGTACACCCTACCGGGACAAAGACCAGATCATTTTTACGGCGGTTTTCAATGACCTGATGCCGAGGAGTAGTTTGAATATAACTCCCTCCCTTCCCTAGTTCTGAAGGAGAAGGTATTTCATATTCTTTCAATATTTTCTCAATCTTACTCATAGGAGCATCGAAGATTTCTTTTTTTAACCTTCCTACTTTAGTATTCTCAAATACTATTTGAGGATACTCCGTAGTAAGCCATTTTTCATCCCTTTTTTTAGT
Source organism: Candidatus Atribacteria bacterium UBA6251 (assembly GCA_002441285.1). GTDB lineage: Bacteria > Atribacterota > Phoenicimicrobiia > Phoenicimicrobiales > Phoenicimicrobiaceae > UBA6251. The sequence goes on from DJVR01000063.1 coordinate 5,398, forward strand.
CATTTTATTCTCTCCTTTTTATTTTCTCTCTAAAATATGCAAGTAATTTTGCATTCTTTTCTGTCTGTTCTCAAAAGAATAATATTCTCTGGAACCTCTTCTAAACTAATTTTTTTAGTAATTAGAGGAGTCATATCCATCCCTGAAGCCATTGAACTTATTACTCTGGGGAAAGTTCCATGGCCTGAATGTCCTTGAGAACCCACAATAGAAGCCCGTCTCACCTGAAAAATCTCTCCGGTTAAGGGAATCTTTTTATCAGCTCGAGCTACAATTACTACCGTACTATTGATCATTTTACCTTCCCAGATAGCCTGTTCGATATCTTTCCATACTACATCTGGTAAACCTGTTGCCTCTAAATACAGTTTCGCCCCCAATCCTCCGGTAATTTCCAGGACTTTCTCAGCAAAATTTTCCTTAACTGGGTTAATAATATAATCTGCGCCCATTTTTTTGCCTAAAATTGCACGTGTTTCAGAAGGTTCAGAAAGAATTACATTAGAAGCACCAGCCTTTTTCATAATAGCTACTGCCGCTAATCCGATAGGACCACCTCCCAAGATTACTGCATTGTCTCCCGGTCTTATTCCACCTCCTCTTTCTATAACTGCATTATAAGCTACAGAGGTAGGTTCAACTAAACTTCCGGCTAAAAACAAATCATCGCCTTTATAAACCTTCTTTAATTCTTCTAAACTCCAAATGTAGCGAGAATCAACCTTAACATATTCAGCAAAGGCGCCATCACAACTAAAACCAATTTCTTGTAATTTTTCACAATGATTGGGATAACCATCGGCACAAGGGCGACAGGAAGCGCACCAGAACATTTCTTCAGCTGTTACTGCCTCACCTTCGACAAACCTTTTTCCTGTTCTCTTATTAATAGCTTTTTCGCCTGCTTCTACCACAATTCCAGAAAATTCATGACCTAAAGTTACTGGAAAAGCAGTTAACCCAGGATACCAGATGTAACCATCATCATCTGGCTGAGCCATATGTACATCACTACCGCAAATTCCACATGCTTTTACTTTCAGTAATACTTCAGATGGACCAATCTTAGGTATATCTTTTTCTACAATTTCTAATTTCGGGTTTTTCCAAACTTTACTTCCTAAATAAGTTAGTTTGCCCTCTATATCTTTCGCCCCTAATTTAAAATCTGGCTTAGGCATCCAATCCGCAAACAAAGTTACTGTTTTCATTTTTTCTCTCCTCTCATTTATTTTTTCTTTCTTTAAAATTATTGCAAGATTTTCTAATCACCAACTTAGGTGACAAGATTATTCTTTCCTGAATCTCTTCCTGATTATTAATTAAATTTACCAAAATTTTCACTGCTAAGTTCCCCATCTCTAACATAGGTTGACGGATAGTAGTTAAAGGAGGATAAACAAGAGAAGCTAAAGTAATATCATTAAAACCTACCATTGAGAAATCATCCGGAATATTAAAACCCTTCTTCTGAATAATCTGCATAGCTCCCAGGGCTAACAGATCATTTGCCGCAAAAATTGCCGAGGGAGGGGGATTTAATTTTAATAATTTCTTCATTGCTAAATAGCCTCCTTTGATTCTGAAATCACCTTCCTCTACTAATTCTTCCCTAAAAACAATCCCTGATTCAGCTAAAGCAATTTTGTACCCTTTCAATCTATCCAGAGCAGACTTAGTTTTAAGCGGACCAGTAATATGGGCAATTCTTCGATGACCCAATTTTATTAAATATTCGGTAGCCATAATTCCACCAGTCATATCATCAATGGCAATACAATTTTTATCCAGACTTTCTGTATTTCGAGAAATTAATACAAAGGGGAAATGTCTCTTCTCTAATTCTAAAACACCTTTATCTTGAAGATGAGCAGTGCCAAGAATTAAACCATCAACCCTCTTGGTTCTTAATATCTCCAAGTAGATCCTCTCTTTTTGTAACTTGTCATCGGTATTACATAATATTACATTAAAATTATTTTTACTGGCAGCATCTTCTACCCCTCGCGCAATTTCTGCAAAAAAGGGATTAGTAATATCGGGAATAAGCATACCCAGAGTATTAGTTCTCTTGGTCTTTAACCCTCTAGCTATGGCGTTAGGTGTATACCCAAGCTTTTTTATTGCTGAAATTACTTTCCCTCTGGTTTTATTACTTATCCGGGGATCTTCATGAATTACTCTGGAGACCGTGGAAGGGTGAACCCCAGCTAATTCAGCAACATCTTTACTGGTTATATTCATAATCTCTCCTGTTTCGCAATTAGCTTAATAAGTAAGATATCCTTATTTTGTTACTTTTACAAAACCCCCCTTATTTAAAGATTCTTTGGCTGCATATCCCATCAGCACCGATATTTTCCCATCTAATCCGCTTACTAATGGTTCTCTATCTTCTTTAATACAACTAATAAATTCTTTCATCTCTATAAAGTATGCCTCCCGATAACGTTCCAGGAAAAAGTATAGTGGTTTATCACTTATAGTTTCTTGAGCATTATTAATTATTACTTTAGTAGAAGTAGGGTTCCCTACTATGATACATCCTTCTGAGCCAAATACCTCTATTCTTTGATCATAACCATATACTGCCTTTCGGCTATTATCTATAGTACCCCAGGCGCCACCTTCATATTTTAGAGTTACTATTGCAGTATCGATATCCCCTGCTTCTCCAATAGCTGGGTCAACCAAGCAACTACCCACTGCCATTAATTCTATTACTTCTTGTTCCAAGAGGTACCGAGCCATATCAAAATCATGAATCATCATATCTAAAAATATACCACCAGATACTTGCACGTAACTAATAGGGGGAGGCTGAGGATCCCGACTGGTTATTCTTACCAAATGGGGAATTCCGATGGTTCCCTTAGCTACCAATTCTTTTGCTTTTCTAAAGCTGGGGTCAAACCGGCGATTAAATCCTACCCATAATTTTACTCCTGATTTTTTTACTGCTTCAATAGCCTGGTCAATCTTATTCAACTGTAATGCGATAGGCTTTTCGCAAAAGATATGTTTTCTTGCCTCAGCAGCTTCTGAGATAATCTGAGCATGTGTATCAGTAGAAGAACATATAATTATAGCTTCAATATCTTTATTTTCTAGAATAGCCCTATAATCTTTTTCTACTAAAGGTATTTCCAGTTGTTTTGCTAATTGCTTAGCTTGTTCCTCTAAAATATCAGCTACTGCTAATAATCGGGCCTCTGGAATTTGATATTTTAAGTTGCGAGCATGTATCTGACCTATTCTACCTGCACCAATTACCCCAACATTTATTTTATCCATCTTTTACCTCCTTATTTTTATGATTTTTGTATACCATATAAATATATTGTCACTAAAAAACATTAATCTTCTAACTATTTTTGATGAATTAAAATAAATTCTTTAGCCAGTTTACCTATCTCTTGTGCTTTTTCCAAAGAAAGATGCAATTTATTTAACAATTCTTCTGTTGCTTCATCTTTGGTCAGAGTAGCTTCAATCAAAGCTAAATCTGCACCTTGAACTAAATTTATTAAACCTGGGCAAAGGGCAGTATCTCCACTAATCGCTATTGATTTTCCCTTCCAAAAAAAACGATAACCTATGGCTGGTTCAGGATAAAGAATTCGATTTGTTCCTACTGCTGCATAGTGTTTCATCCGATAGGTATTTATCTTTATATTATCTAATTCAATTTTTTCCCCTCCTTTTAATTCATATTGATAAAGAGGGAAAGGTATATCATTATAGCTTTTAATAAAAGAAAATACAATGGATTTTGTTTCTTGCGATTTTTGAGGAAAATAAATCTTTATTTCGTTCTTTCTTTCGATTACTCTAAAATAACCTAATAAAGCATAAAGTCCTCCAATATGATCAAAATGACCATGAGTTAAAAATATTCCTTTGATGTTACGAAAGTCAATTTCTAAGGATAATAAATCCCTGAGTGTCCCATCTCCTGTATCAACCAGAAAATAATTTTCTTCTACTTCTATTAAAATTTGGGTGGCTAGCCCTGCTTTAGAATAAAGAACTTTTGCTTTCATTTAAATAAAAATTCCTTAATCTATCTAAAAATTAAATTAAAGAGGTTATTACAATCTCTTCTGGTGGTAAATAAAAAAATACTTCCTCTCCAACTCGAAAATTATATTTAGCATCACTATTGGTACGAACCTCCCATCGACCTATCTTAATTCTATAATCTATAGTATTCCCCAAATAAGAAGCCTGAATAATCTTTCCTCTAAATATATTTATCTTTTCTTGAAGGTCTAATTCCTTTTCTTCTACAAATTTAATCACATTTGTCCTAATAGTAACTGCTACTTTTTGCCCCAATGATAAATTATTGTTATAGCCATGAATGATCAATCCATCATTTGTTTTTATAATTACTTTTTTTTCTTCCGGTATAAAGGAATCAATTTCACCTTCCATAAAACTAGAAATGGCAATAAATCCGGCTACAAACTTATTAATCGGATGAGCATATATTTCTTTAGGCGTACCTGATTGAATTATTTTTCCTTGATCAAGAATAACGATTTTATCTGAAATTACCAAAGCTTCAGCTTGGTCATGAGTTACATAAACAGCAGTAATTCCTAATTTCTTCTGCATTTCAGTAAATTCAAAGCGCATCTCCTCCCTTAATTTAGCATCTAAATTACTTAATGGTTCATCAAGTAACATTATTTCTGGTTCAAATACCAGTGCTCTAGCCATAGCAATACGTTGCTGCTGACCTCCACTCAATTGACGAGGAAATCTATCTTCATAACCACTCAGTTGTACTATTTCTAATACTTTTTTTATCCTTTTATTTATTTCTTCTTTAGATATCTCCCTAATCTGTAAGCCAAAAGCCAAATTACCATATACGGTCATATGTGGCCAGAGGGCATAATTCTGGAAGACCATTCCAATCCCTCTCTTCTCAGGAGGAATATTGGTTATATCTCTATTATCTAAATAAATCTTTCCATCATCAGGATTTTCAAATCCAGCAATACAACGCAGGGTAGTGGTTTTTCCACATCCACTGGGTCCCAATAGACTTAAGACTTTACCTTCTGGTGCTTCAAAACTTACTTTCTGAATAGCTCTGATCTTTCCAAAATTCTTGTTTAAATTCTCTACTTTTAAAATTGCCATAAATTAAAAACCTCCCGGCAATCCTTTTCCAATGATTATTTTTATTACCCTCCCATACCCCCCAGATATTCTGCTTTTAAGAATTTTTGAATGATAATCATAAAAAGAATAGAAGGAACTAATAAAAGTATTGCAATAACAGAAGCAAATTGAATATTCGATCCACTAGCAGAATAAAGGGTCATTGGAAGAGTAGTTACAAAGGGAATCCCAATAAAAAAGGTTCCGGTAAATTCATCCATAGAAGTTAAAAAAACAAATACTGCGCTGGCAATAAGTCCTGGAGCTGATAGAGGTAATGTAATCTTTAAAAAAGATCTAATTCTTGAAGCCCCCACACTACGCGCTGCTTCCTCCAATTCTGGGGGTATTGAACTAAAAGTACTGGTCGTAATCCAAACAGCATATACAATACTTACCACCAGATGAACTAGGATTACCCCACCTACAGTACCAGTTAACCCTATTTTATTAAAGACTAACATTAAATTAATAAATACAGGTTGTTGTGGAAATGCTCGGGGTAATAAGAATAAAATCAATATTAAGCCTTTTAAAAATTTTGGAATTCTTAATTTTGCCAGAGCATAACCGGCAGGTATAGCTATACTCATAGTTAATAAAACTACAATTATAGCAATGCCCAAACTTAATAAAAAAGCCGGAATCACATTTACTGCTCCCAGAGTGAGACTTTTAATCATTCCCAAAGCCTGTAGCCAATAATCAAGACCTATTTCCTGAGGAAAAGTATTAGGCCAATACCACCTTAAAGCAATTGACCAAATAATAGTACTCAAGAGAGGAACCAATAAAAAAAATAAAAAAATTATAAATATTATTATTTCTATGGTTTTAATTATCCAATTCTTAGGCATTATGATAACCCCACATCATTAGATTTATTCATACAAACCCTTTTTCATCATACTTCGAATATAATAAACGGCTAATAAACTTACCATAAGATAGGAAAATACGCCAAGCGCATTAGCCACGCCATAATCACCAAAATAATTCACTCGATGAGCAATATCAATGGTAATAGTGCCTGGTGTTTTTCCACCTATCAGCATATAGGGAAAACTAAAACAACCCACCAGAGAGCAAAAAACCAAAGTAGCAGCTACTAAAATATTCGATTTATTCATAGGAACAAGAATTTTAGTAATAATTTGAGGTAATTTTGCTCCTACGCTCTTAGCAGCTTCTATGTAGCTATCATCAATCATCTGAAAGCCAGCTAAAATTATTAACACCATAAAAGGGGCCTCTTTCCAAACAAAACCAAAGGTTAAACCAACCCAGTTAAAAAATTGCAAGGGATTTTCTATATCAATTAAACCTGACTTAGCTAAAATAAGATTGAGTATGCCATGGGGGGCCAAGAAACTTCTCATCATTTGAGCAACTACCACATATGGTAAAAAGATGGGTAATCTATATAATATTCCAATCTGTTTTGCTAACCAACTTTTAGATAGTTTTAAATAGACTGATAGCAAAATGCTTAAGCAAGTGGCAATTAAGGTGCTTAAAACAGTAACTCCAAAAGTAAAGATAATATCCATGCGATATAAATTTAAGGTTTTTTGGTAGTTACTTAAGCTTAAAATACCATCTTTACCTATAAAACTTTTCCAAAAAGAAGCTAAAAAGGGATATAGGTATAACAAGACTATTACCATTACTGCTGGCAAGACCAAAAGATAAGGAAGTAAAGGGGAAGTAAGGTGGGAGTATTTCTCTCCCACCTCTTTCTTATTCTCTTTCAAATTCAATTCCTTTTTTAAGGAGTAGCCCATTAGTTATTCCTCACCCATGAGTCTTTATTCTAGTGCTTCTAACATTGCAGTATTATAATCACCCAATGGGAAAGCTAATCCATACTTGGCTAACATTTCTGGAGTGACATCTTTATAAATCGTATCGAAAGTCTCCTGGGGAACAAAATCCTTGATATAGCTTCCATCAATTCCAGGATACCAGTTAAATCTTTTTACTATATCCTCTGCCTGAGTCATTGGGGAAGTAACAAATTCTACAAACTTTTTCGCCTCTTCGGGATGTGGTGAATTTTTGGGAATAACAAAATGCATAGGTTGCCCGGGCATACCTGGTTCGGGTAAAATAATTCGTGAGGCGGGATCTAATTTACCTTCCGCCAACCAACTTAAGAACATATCTACCCATACTGGTCCAATCCATATTTCACCTCTATTTAAGGCATCAAGAGTAGCAACATTCCCTCCAGTCAAAGTTACATATTTATCGAATTCTTTCAACTCCTTAACGGGTTGCTCCCAGGTAGCTATTTCTGTCTCTTCAAAAGGCCCAGTAATGGCATATTTTTCATATTTACCAGTTTTCCAATAAATCCATCCCACCGAGAAAGCTACCCCAGACATACCTCCCTTTATACCATTATAACCAAACTTACCTGGATTTTTCTTGACCCACTCTACTAATTCAGCATAACTCTTTGGTGGGTCAGGTAAATATTTTGGGTTATAAGCCAGAACTGTCTGACTATGGAACATGGGCATGCAATAACCCTCAACGTTAACTCCTAATGCATTTTTTGCAAAGGGAGATGTAATATATTTCCAGGTTTCCAATTCTTTAGCATAATTAAGAAGTAGATCTTCTTCCATAGCCCATTTTAGAAAGATTTCGTGAACTATAGCCACATCAATATCTCCCTCTTCTTTATCTTTATCTGCTAACATTTTTTCAAATATCAAACGTGAACCTGCATTACCTGGGCCAGTATGTACAGTCATTACACTTACATCTGGAAATTTTTCGTTAAATTTTGGACCAAGAACATGTTGACCTAGGGCTAGCATATTAACATCTCCTGCAGTCATATATACCAATTTAACCTTTTCAGCACCAATACTCATACTAAAAAGACCAACCAATAGAACAATAGAAAGCAAAGTTAACCAAAATCTTTTTAATGTCTTAAACATAATTTCCCCCTCCTAAATTTTATCTTACACAAAATTACCTGATCAAATATTCTAAAACCAAAGACTATTTGAATTTAATTAGATATTTTTCAGCCCCTCCTTTTTCATAAATTATTCTTCTCTGGTTAGCTAGAAGTTTTAGTACTTTAAAGCATAAAACTTAAAAGCTAATTTATTTTATTCAGTAAAATTAATGGATTGAATCCATCTTAAAAGTTTTTCGTAACTAAAATCTTTTTCTCTTACAAAAAATTCAAAACCTACAAATCCCGAATAAACTTTATGTAGTTCTTTTAAAATAAACTTTAAATCCAATTCTCCTACCCAGGGTTCGCCTCTATAAGGTACATTAGCTAGATGTACATAACCTATGAAGGGATAGTATTTCCGAATGGTTTCCACTATATTGCCTTCCATAATTTGCATATGGTATATATCATACAAAATTTTAAGGTACTCAGAATTTACTTCTCTTACTATATTTAAAGCTGATGAAAAGCTATCTAGAAAATAATTATTATGATCCTTTAAAGTATTTAAAGGTTCCAGAAGGATTAATATTCTCTCTTTTTCTGCTATCTTAATAATCTCTCTCAAGTTTTTAAGCAGGCGTAATCTTTTTTCTTCTTTGCTTATGGTATTCAATTCTACATTCCCATCACTTTTCAAAACATCTGATAACAGCATAATATGTGGGCAATTTAATTTTTTTGCCACTTCTAGAGAAGAATAGAACTCCTGGAGAACCTTATCTTCTTCATCTAAAACCAGAGAAGTAACTCTGTTTCCGCTAAAATTAGAAACTTTTAATCCACTATGTACAATTAAATCAAGATCTTTATTTCTCCAATCCCAGAATTCAATAAATTTGAACTTTGAATTTTTTATTTGAGTAATTTTTTCTTTTAAACCTTCCTCAGGATATAAAGCATCAATGCATAATGAATATCGCATTTTCACCTCTTAAAGATTAAAATTTAAATTCTTTCAGGCTCTGAAACATAATCAATAAATTTTCTATCGGCACTTTTGCTTGTATATTATGGATAGTGTTGAAGACATAACCTCCTCCCTCCCCGAATATCTTACATCGCTCAGTAACTTCTCTCCTCACCTCTTCTGGGGTTCCAAAAGGAAGTGTTCTCTGGGTATCAACGCCTCCACCCCAAAAAACCAATTCATTTCCATATTTCTCTTTTAACATTTTAGGATCCATATCTTTAGCTGAAGTCTGAACTGGATTTAAAATGTCTACTCCTGCTGCTATAAAATCATCTAGAAAAGCAGTAATAGATCCGCAACTATGAAAAAAGGTTCTCCAGGGAGTATTTTTATGAATCCAATTATTTATTCTCTGGTGAAAAGGTTGGTAAAATTCGCGGTACATATCAGGAGAGATAAAAGGACCATTTTGAGTCCCAAAATCTGCTCCACTAACATAGATTACATCTATTTTATTGCCCACTGCCTGGTAAGAGAGTTGTAGATTTTTCAAGACTATCTTACATTGTAGTTCAAAAATTCCTTTAATATATTCAGGGTACTCAAGATGAGCAGTTATCCATTTTATGGGGTCCCTGATACCTTTTGGTCTTTTAATGGCTGGGCCAGGGACGTGAGATATATCTCCAAAACTTGCTTCTAAAAATCCACCAATAATACTAAGATCAGTATTCTTATATAATTCGTCTGCTTTTTTCTCTAAATAAACTAAAGTCTCTTCAGAAAGAATAGAATACTGCTGTTTTACCCACTCCTCTGGATTTAGACTCTGCTTATTAAAAGGTTCTTCTTGACGTATTAAAAGGTCAAAATAATAACCATCACGAGGCATCTTTGCACAAGGTTGAACTGACTTATCACCTTGAGGGAAAATATAAAGATTACCCTCTTTATCCTTTCTAGTATAAAACTTTTCTGGTACTAATACCGGAGTACCATCAAATAGATTCCAGGGTTTCCAATTTTCGTTCTTAAAACCAAAGGCATTGGTAGGTAACCAAAGTCCTATGGTATCTACTCCTAATTTTTCAATTACCTCTAATTCTACCTCTGCCAGCATCTGAAAAGGATCAATAATTTTAATAAACTCTTTTTTCAAACCTAAAGCTTCTCTTAACTGTGCGTAAGTACTAGCATGAATTCCAGTTACCATAGTTGAACCTAAATCTAAGGGTATACGATCCACTTTCTGATGATGAATAGCTTTTCTAACTCTTTCTCGAGAATTCATTACTGAATAACTCCAAAACCTTTAGATTAACTACTTTTATTCTGATAATTAAAATATTATTATTTATTTAACATTCTACCAGTAGCTATTATTTCAATAATATCTTCGGCACTAGCATCTTTTTTTCTGACTTCACCTAATTTTATTCCCTTATCTAACATTACAAATCTCTCAGCAATAGGATAAACATGATAAACATTATGGGTAATAAAAACTACCGAAACTCCTGATTCTCTTACTTTTTGAATCTGCCTTAAAACTTCTCTGGTTTCTCTTACGGATAAGGCATTTAGAGGTTCATCAAGAATTAGAAGTTTTACCTTAAAGTACATTGCTCTTCCTATAGATATAGCTTGCCTCTCTCCACCTGACAAAATCGAAACAAATTCATCTGTAGATCTAACCCTCACCCCTAAACCAGTTACTGCCCTTTTACATTCCTCATTCATTTTTTTTCTATCTAATAAATGTATAAAACCAATTTTTCTAGTTGGTTCTCTTCCTAAAAAGAAATTTCTGGCAATACTCATAATATCTACTAAAGAGAGTGCTTGATGAACTGTTTCTATGCCTAGAGTTCTAGCATCCTGAGGAGAGGAAAAATTAACTTTCTTTCCTTCAAAAAATATTTCCCCACCATCAGGAGGGAAAACTCCAGCCAGAATTTTTATTAAGGTTGATTTACCAGCTCCATTATCTCCCAAAAGACCAAGAATTTCTGCTGGTTGAATTTCCAAATTAACTTTATTTAAAGCTTGAACTGCTCTGAATTTTTTCTCTATATCAACCATCTTGACTAATGGCTGCCCTTCTAACCTAATCATTCTTTCCTTTCCTTACTCCCATTATGATCAAAGTTATATTTTTTAAGAACTAAAATATATTCGATGAAATATTTTTTCTCCAAATATAGTTATAAATTATCTTCTAACTATAAATTTACATTTCTATTCTACTAAGTTTAAGATTAATAATGGCAGCTACTATTAATATCGCTCCTACAAAAGCCTGATACCAATAAGCAGGTGCTCCCATCATTACTAGACCAGTTCTCATCATTCCCGTAATCATAGCTCCAAAAAATACCCCGATAATAGTCCCATATCCTCCGGTTAATAAAGTTCCTCCTATCACGGCTGAGGCAATGGCTTCCAACTCCATGCCTATTCCAAATGAGGCATTGGCTAAATTAAATCTACTGATAACTATACAACCTGATAACGAAGCTAATAAGGCTGATAACATAAAATTTATCATTTTTACTCTAGTTGTTTTTACTCCCATTGCCCTAGCAACTTCTTTATTCCCTCCAGTAGCAAATACCCAATTTCCATATCGCGTTCTAGTGAGAAGTAGAGAAAAGATCAAGGTTAATAAACAAAACCAGATATGAGAAGGTCTAAAACCATAACCAATAAATTTAGTTAAGAGGACAGGCATAATAGTATCGCTTTTATAACTAACCGATTCACCTCCCGTAATTGCTAAAAGAGAGCCTCTTAACAACAATTGCATACCCAAAGTGGTGATAAAAGAAGGAATATGGGTACGTATAGTGATTATTCCATTGCAAAAACCTATAAATAGAGCAATAATAAGAGTAATTATGAAGGCTAACGGTGAATTATATCGATTAGCAAAGGTTACAAATAAAAAACCTGAGATGGCATAAACACTACTAACCGAAAGGTCAAATTCACCCGAAATCATTAAAAAAGCTACTCCAATAGCCATAATTCCCAATTCTGAAACTATAGTAAGTATGCCAGTGAGATTGCGTAAGGTTAAGAATTGTGTTGCAAAGATAGAAAAAATAGTAAATAAAATAATAAAAGCTAGTATAACTCCAAACTCCGGCAATCTACGTAAGTGAGTAAAATTTGATAACTTTTCCTCAATCTCCAGGTCTGCTGGATTTTCTTGCCTGGTCATTTCTCCCTCCCTATCCTGTGATAATTTCTAATGCTGGATAAAATCATTTAGAATTTCATCCAGCATTAGATTAAATACAACTAATGTTAATCCGTCTTACCTATATCCTGCTTTTACTAACTCCTCTAAAGTAGGAATAGTATCAGCAGTAATTACTGCTGGTCCAGTAGATACTGGTGCAGGAGGAGGTGTAAACCCATATTTGGCATTTAAATAAGCAAATATTACTCCCAGATAACCCTGTAGATATTGTTGTTGATCCATAGTAAACATTACTTTGCCTTCTTTAATGTATTCCAGTATCTGAGGCGAGCTATCCATTTGAGCGAATTTCACCTCAACACCCACCTTTATACCATCTGCTTCTAATCTGGGGATAATTGCTTCCGTTCGCATGGTATTAGAACAAAAAATGGCATCAGTTTCTGGATGGGTTTTAAGATAGGCAGCGACCATTTCTGCACCTTTTACGGCATCTTCAGTAATATCTAACGCTTCTGCAAATACTCCTTTTTCTTTTAAGGTATTAATATAACCATTACCCCTTGCCTCAATATGAGCAGCACCTGGGTGATGGTTGGCAAATATTGCTCGTTTGGGAGTAAACCTGGCTAAAGTCTCCTGGGCAGCTTTAACTCCAATAAAATAACTATCTTCACCAACATAGGTTAAAACAGGAATTCTTTTTTCGGGCTCTCTGAGGTCTGGTGCATTAATTGCAACCACCGGTAGTCCATTGGCAATATCAGCACGCAGTGATTCATCCATTGCTTCCGGAGCAGTTAAAGTACAAACCAAGGCATCGGGTTTACTGGCCAGAGCTGCTTCAATATGAGCCATAAACTCTTCTAGTTTATAGGCAGCTGGTCCAGTATAGATAACTTGTAAATCAGGATACAGGGCTCCCGCATCTAATGCCCCTTTTTCACAAACTTTCCAGAAAGGATCCGCAATTCCGCCATGAACTACTACATAAATTTTATATTCTTTTTCTGCTGACGAAGAGAGGAAGACACTGGCAATTAAAAAAATAGTCAAACCAATTAACAGTAAAATTTTAAAACTATTCTTCATTTTTACCTCCTAAAAATTCTTTAAGATATTTTTACCAGGCAAATCTTCTTTCTTATATCTCACCTCCTTTTATCCCCATCTAGTATTTTTTTCTTTTTGCTTTATTTATTATCTAAGCGAATAAGGTATAATCTGGAGTATTTTGATAATAAGTTGAATAGTTTTTAGTAAAATTGAAAAATAGATATGTAGCAAATGAAATTTATCTAATCAAAGCTTCTTTTTGTATTCTTGATTTAAATTTATAAATGCAAACGATTGCATTAAATAATTTAAATACTCAATATTTTTTAAAAATAAAATAAATATTAAATAGAAGATCTATGATGATTTAAAAGAAGTTTTTATCATTTTACCACTAAAAAATTATGCTTGTCAAAGATTTTTTATTTCTCCTGTTCAATTCTATGAAAAATTCTCCTGAGACAAAATTCCATCCATTCTGAATGTTGTTTCTTTTGACCAAAATCCCAATTTTCCCAGAATTTATATATAGATTCTGGTATACAGATATTTCCATAATCGGTCTTTTTATTAATTATTCTAATCATATCTCTTAAGGAGCTATCCATCTTCTCCTTCATTACCTGACTGAGGACCTCTACAACATGCAAAATATCATACCAGATAAAAGGAAGTTTTAATTTTCGAAAATCATTCCCCATATAAAAGATATAAGGATGATTGCCCAAACTATCTTTCCATAATCCACTTAAAACATTACTCCCCACTAAAATTTTATCTTTAAATTTATCCTGATACAATAATAGCAATTTGACCATTATTAAGGTAGCATAAGGACAAGGGTCGCTCTCTCCCCCCGGTCCACGCCATTTTCCCAAGTTTTTAGATACCTTACAACCCCAGCCATTTTCTTTTCCTAAACCAGCCAAAATTTCTACTGCTTTATCTATTTTGGGGTCATTATAACCAAATTTGAGCAAGCTATAAAGTACAATTGGTGCATCACATAAAGCCCAAGCCCTTACATCTTCGCCAGAACCACCATATGTTAAGCTAATATTCATTATTAATTGAGGAATACTATTTTCATCTCTATATTCTAAAATTTTTTTTATTACGGAATATATTTCATTATTATTAACAGTTAAACCTATGTCAGCTAAAAAAGAGAGTTGATGAAAAGTTTGTTTTGCACTTTTATGACTACTAATTCTTACTCCTGGCCAATCTTTTAATCCCAGAATTAATTTTTTTATCCTTTCATCTTCCATCATTTTAGTTTTTAAAAAATCATCCCTTTCTTCTTTAAAAAACAATTTAGCATTATAAGAAATATAAGCCGAAGATGAATTAATCAAACTTTCTATACTCATAATATTTCTTTCAATATTTTATTAAAATTTTAGGTAGTAGTATTCTATGGATATTTAATCAAGATTTGATATTGTTTAAAGATGTCCCAAGTTGGTAAGCCCTGGAAAGCAGTTCCTCTCTTTTTCTTGCCCCCTCACCATAATCAGAATTATTAATAATCAAAGTTTCTATTAACTCAATATTTGCTAAAAATTTACACCAGATTTTGATTGAGGTCAGCGCGGGTTCTGGATTTTTAGATATATTCGCCACCCAGATAAAAATTCCATTTTTAGTCTTTTTTAACCGTGAACGAAAAGTCAATTTACCGCTCGGTAAACTGTTCATCTCGCCTAGGCAGTTAGATCGATCAATTACTAATTTAAGTTGGGCACTAAAAGTACCAAAATAGGCAGGAGATCCAATAATTATAGTATCAGCATTACTTAAAATCTCGTAGATTTTTTCCATTCCATCCAGATAATAGCAATATTTTGGAAAAGGATCTGTTTTGCAGGCTTGACAAGGTATTATTTTTAAATCATTAAGGTAAATTTTTTCTACCCTTGCACCAATAGATTTAGCGCCATCTAATATTTTGGTCACTAGAGTATCAGTATTCATCCCTTTCCAGGGACTTGCCACTAAACCTGCTACCCTCAAACTCATTAATTTCAAATCCTCCTTAAAGATTACTTTTTAATTCTGGGCTTTCAAATAATATTTTCTTTATCTCGAATTAAAAAAATAATATTCTATCATTCACAGGTTAGATCGCTTTACTGATATCTAAATTTACCATTAATGTTTATATTTTGGATAAAAAATTTACCAAGAATATTTCTACAAAATTTCTATTTTTCTCCCATAAAACCATTCAGGAAAGATGAGTAATTAATATCCTCAATCCAATACTGATTAATATTATCCCCCCTAGTACTTCAAATTTTTTCTCTAAATAATCTCCAAGTTTATTCCCAATATAAACACCCGCTCCAGATAGCAAAAAAGTAATTATTCCAATGATTATAGCTGGAAAGATAATCGAAATTTTTAAGAAAATTAGACTTATTCCCACCGCTAAGGCATCAATACTAGTAGCTAAAGAAAGCACAAACAAAACAAAGATATTTAAAGGGTCAATTATTTTATCTGTTTCATTTTTTTTGCATGCTTCATAAATCATTCTGCAGCCTACCATAACCAATAATCCAAAAGCTATCCAATGATCAAATCCCGAAATAAGTTTTCGAAAGCTTAATCCGGCAAACCAACCAATAACAAGCATTATCGCCTGAAAAATTCCAAAAAATATGGCGATTTTTAAGGCAGCAGTCCATCTAAAATAACTGATTATCACTCCACTAGAAATAGATACAGCAAAGGCATCCATAGCTAAAGCAAAGGCAATAAATAATATTGAAATAATATCCATAAAAATCTCTTTCTCTTTTATTTCTGATAAAAACTAAAAATGTTAAAAGGATAAAGAAGAATTAACAGTACCAAAGATGGGGTGAATCGAAAATATCTTATTTAATTAAATTCAACCTTCTCTACTCCCTGAAGTTTATCTAATATTTTATCAGCAATTAATTTTAAGTGCTCGGGATGTTTAACGAAATCAAGATTATCAGCAGGCACCTTTAAGATAGGACAAATATTAAAATCTTCTACCCATGTTTCGTATAGAATATTTAACTGGTTTAAATAATCTTCAGAAATTTTCTTTTCATAGTCCCTTCCTCTTAAAGATATTCTTTGTAAAAGAGTGGAAACCGAGGCTTGAAGATAAACAATCAAATCGGGAGGAGAAAGAAATTGAGTCATTATACTAAATAATTCTCGATAATTCTCATAATCGCGATCATCCATATAACCTTGCTGATTTAGATTTTTAGCAAATATATCCACATCTTCGTAGATACTTCTATCCTGAACTACTGAGGCAGGATTCTTTAATATCTCTTGATGATGAATAAATCTTTTAGAAAGAAAAAATATTTGAAGATGAAAACTCCACTTTTTCATATCTTTATAGAAATCTTCTAAATAAGGATTATTTTCCACTACTTCATAATATGGTGTCCATCCTAATCTTTTACTTAATAAATCAGTCAGGCTTGATTTGCCACTGCCTATATTCCCTGAAACAATAATAAATTTCTTCATTTTAAACTATCCCCTTTATAAATTTCTTTAATGATGAATTCAAGATCTTTACTTTTACCTACAAAATCAAGATTATTAGTGTCAATTTTAACCAAGGTCGACTTTTTATAATTATCAGGGCAAGAAAAAAAATCTTCATAGGCTAAATTCAATCTTTTCATATAATCGTAAGATATTTTTCGCTCAAAAGGTCGATCCCTTAGCACTATCCTTTTCATCAAGGTTTCTGTACTTGCTTGTAAGTAAACAATTAAATCGGGCTGAGAAACATCTTTGACCATAATCTCATAAAGGCGCTCATACATTGAAAGTTCATTCCTGGAAAGATTAAGATGAGCAAATATCCTATCCTTGGCAAACAAGTAGTCAGAAAATACTAATTGATTAAATAAATCTTGTTGGGCTAATTCTAATTGTTGTTTATAACGGCTCAATAAAAAAAATATTTGAGTCTGAAAGGCATATCTTTCTATATCATCATAAAATTTTGACAAAAAAGGATTTTCTTCTACTACTTCTAAATTATGTTTAGCATTAAACCTTTTGCTTAGTAATAAAACTAAACTTGTTTTTCCAACACCTATAGCCCCCTCAATCACAATAAATTTACTTTTAAATTTAATCATTTAAACTGCCCCTTTTCTTTTTTACAAACAAGCTATGTTTTCATAAATTTATTCTCATAAATTATATTTTCTCTGGTAATTCCACTCATAAGTCGAATATTTATTTTCTAAAAGGTCTTTTGAAATTTTTTCTTCCTGTTCAGTTAATTTGCCTTCCACTAACTTTACTCCAAACTCTTCCTCAAAGCCTCGGGGGAGAATATCCGATAACTCTGAAAAAGATATCTCTCTCTTTAAAACTTCTTCCAGGCTAGCAGCATTAAAACCTGATTTAAGTTTTTCTTTCACCTGGATAGAAGGAAAATTAAAAACAGAAAATAGCTTATCTTTTTCTAATTTTATCAATAAAGAGCCGTGTTGTAAAACTATTCCTCCTTTTCTTACTTGAGCAGACCCTACAATCTTTTTACCATCAACTTGAATTTCATATTGGGAAGGAACTGAAAAACAGATTGACTTAATATCTGGATGAAAAATTTTAGATTTATTCTTACCTTCTAAAGGGACATTCTGTAATTTTTCTCTCAAAGGAAACAACTTAGCTTTGATTCCTAAATAAGAAAGACCCCTAATTATTCCTCCACTAATCTTTTTATAAGTCTCTAATATAGAATCATTAACCAAAGGATGATTTTCTTTAATTACAAAACTATAAGTCAATTCTTTATCATGGAGAACTGCCTTGCCACCAGTAGGCCGACGAACAATATCAATCCCCATATTTTGACAAGCATCCATATCTATCTCTTTCTTTAAATCTTGAAAATAACCCAAAGACACAGCCGGAGGAGACCATTGATAAAATCTGATAGTGGGAGGAACCAAACCTTCCCGGTGAGCTATCATTATTGCCTCATCAATAGCCATATTCATAAAACCGCTATGATAACTATCTTTTATTAATCGCCATTCCATTAATTTTATCCTCCCTGTTTGAACAAAATAAGGCTAACAAAATTAAAAAACCTGTTAGCCTTATTTTTTATTTTATCTATCAAAATAAGTTACCGGGACAAGAATATAGACCATTAAGTTTACAAAAAAATTTAACCAATTATAATTGTAACTATCAAACTTCAATAATTACTTTGCTTCCTTAAGATTAGTTTTTAGAGTTTTAAATTTACTAATTGCTTGTATTCCTTCATTAATGACAAACCCGGCTAATATCAATAGAATTATTGAAACAAATCCTAATAGATAATTAGCTTTAGCAAAGTTCTGGAATACCATAGTAATTAGAGCAACAACTGTAACTATAATCATAAAGACCATTGGATACAAAGTCATTGTATATTTTTTACCCATATGAGCTAACCAAGCACTTACTCCTAATAAAGTCAAACCGGCAAGAAGCTGATTTGCAGAACCGAATATCGGCCAGATAGCGCTCCAGGTACCAGTTAGTGCAAGTATTCCGCCCAATACAACTGAAATAATAGTTGCTACATATTTATTAGAAAGAGTCGGTGCCCATTCAACAGTAAGTTCTTGTAAAGCATATCTTGTTAACCTGGTAGCAGTATCCAATGTAGTAAGCAAAAATGTAGACACGGCCAAAGCACCAAAAGTAGTTCCTATCTTTTCAGGTATACCTAAATTAGCTAAAAAGCTTCCCATACCATGGGAAAAAACACCAACCGGTCCACCCCAGCTAGTTAATCCCTCGGCCAATCCTTCTCTGGTCAACATAGCAGCTGTTCCTAAAGCAATAATTGCTAAAACACCCTCTAACAACATTGATCCGTAACCGATAACTTTAGCATCAGATTCTTTATTCAACTGTTTTGAAGTTGTCCCAGAGGCAACAAGAGAATGAAAACCCGATATTGCTCCACAAGCAATGGTTACAAAGAGTATGGGAAATAGATAACCTATAGGCTGGTGGAAAGATGTATACGCAGCAAGTTGTAATTTTGGAGCTCCAAAGAGAATACCAATGAATCCTCCACCCAAAGCCGCATAGAGTAAAAATGAAGATAAGTAATCTCTCGGTTGCAATAAAGTCCATACTGGCAAAACAGAAGCTAAAAACATATAGACTAACAATATACAAATCCAGGTTTTAGAACTAAATGTCAGAAAAGGTGCTGCTATACCGATCCAAATAGCAACAGCTAATAAAATCACTCCTACTATAGTTACTGTGCTAAGGGGCATGCCTCTTCGGTAAAGACCAAATCCCATTGCTACAGCAATGGCCATCATTAATACCGAAGCCGAAGCTGCCGAACTATCAGCTGCGAAGGTATTGGCTGTTAAAATAGCAAAAACAGCTATTATTAATATCAAAGTTAAACAAATAAAGATTAAAAATAGAGTTTTTGCTCTTGTACTGACATTTTTGCCAACTACTTCTCCTATTGACTTGCCTTCGTTTCTTACCGAGGAAATAAGAGCCATAAAATCATGTACTCCACCAATAAATATACTCCCTAAAACAATCCATAAAAAACAGGGAAGCCAGCCAAAAACAGAGGCAGCAATAGGTCCGGTAATAGGTCCTGCTCCGGCAATGGAGGAAAAATGATGTCCCATCAGTACCGGTACCTTCGTCGGAATATAATCTACGCCATCAGTCATGGTATGAGCTGGAGTTTTTTTACTGTTATCTAATCCCACAAGTTTTCCTAAATAGCCACCATAGGTCTTTAAGGCAATGGCAAAAGCAACAAGAGCTATTAAAACTAAAATTAAAAGATTCATTTATAAAAAACCTCCTTTTATATAAAATAAATAATATTGTAAATAAAGTATATATTTATTCTTTTGTCCCAGCAACTTATATCTATATATAAATAATTTAATATTTCTAAGTTCTATCACCTCCCAGCCAGGATTTAGATTTAATCTTATAAGCGGAAAGTACTTCTTTCCCTTTTTTATTAGAATATAACTTTTCTTCCTTTAAATCAACTAAAATAAGTCTTATATCACACCATCCCTTGATACCTAACAAGAAAGACTTAGAAAACTTGAACTTCTTAGCAAAATTTATCGCTTCTTCCGAAAACCCCGAAGCAGTAATTAAAACTCCGTTTAAAGTAGTAGACATAACATCTAGGGAAGGAGTAATTAACTCATTGGTTAGGGATGTTAAAAATTGAGAAAATTTATCTAATTCTTTTTTACCGACAAAGCTCTTTTCTACCTTAACTATTGCATATTCTTTAGTATAATACTGGTCAATCTTTATATCTTTAGTCAGAACTTGACGGAAATATTCGGTAGAGGATTTAGCAAAAATATCTACTTTCACACCAGATATTTCTTTATCTCTCTCTACTTCATAATAATATTTATAACGTTCCTCTAAATCTTTTAAATACGCCTCTAATTTATCTGTTATGTTTTCTTCCATTTTTCACCTTAAACATATAAAATTTTAAAAATAACATTGCATATTTATTCGACAAAAAATCAAAAACTCCTTCTTTTTTTGAGTCAATCCCAATTTTTCTGT